>CAYTDS010000357.1:0-2443 GCA_964436555.1 uncultured Flavobacteriaceae bacterium
AATATCATGAAAATGAACACAGTTAAAGTATTTCAAAAAATTCTACTGTTATCTGTTTTAGGTATCACTTTTATTTCTTGTAACAATGATGATGATCAACCCCCCATGAGCGGCGAAGAGACTCCCGGAATTGCTCCAAATGTTAGTTTTACTGCTCTAACAAATAACAACCAGCTGGCGTTTTACAATGCACAAAATTTAAATGCCCCAATGAGCTCGGTTTCCATTACAGGAGTAGCATCAGGAGAACAAATCACAAGTATCGATTATCGTCCGGCTACCGGGCAACTCTATGGTCTGAGTAGTTTAGGCAACTTATATTTCATTCATGAGACTTCCGGAATAGCCACCGCCTTAAGCGATCAACCTTTAAATCCTGTAGTCTCTGGAGCCAATGCCTCTATCGATTTCAATCCGACCGTAGATCGTATTCGATTGGTAACAGAATCAGGTCAAAACCTTAGATTACACCCGGAACTTGGAACTGTAGTTGCTACAGATGGTTCAATCAATGGAGGTAATGCGCCACGCATCGGAGCTGTTGCCTATACTAACAGTATAGCCGGCGCTTCTTCAACACAATTGTTCGATATTGATTTTGAAGAGGATAAATTATACATACAATCGCCACCCAATGATGGGGGTTTAGAAGCTGTGGGAGATCTTACTGTTGATTTTTCCGGAATAGGCGATTTTGACATCAATCCGGATAATTCAGTGGCTTTAGCAGTAACATTTAATGATAATGCTTCTCGATTGTTTACCATTGATTTAATGTCAGGAAAGGCAGTCTGGGTAGGTGATTTTGGACAACCGATTATTAGTTTGGCCTTTAAAACAGACCCTGTGGCATTTGCCACAACGGCAGATAGTAAACTGTTGCGGCTTAACCCAACCAATGGAACTACAAATCAAGTGGATATAACTGGACTGGAATCCGAAGAGGTTATTGTTGGACTTGATTTTCGTCCTGCCAAAGGAATTCTTTACGCTATTACCAATCAAAGTAGATTGCTAACGATAAACACTGCAAACGGACAAGCAACACAAGTTGGACTAACCTTATCTCCTGCTTTATCCGGAACTTCCTTTGGGTTCGACTTTAATCCAACGGTGGACAGAATCCGATTGGTAAGTAATACAGGACAAAACTTAAGATTACACCCAGACTTAGGGACTGTAGCGGCTACAGATGGCAATTTAAATCCGGGAATGCCGAGTATATCAGGTGCAGCTTATACAGATAATGTAGCGTCTGCCACGACAACAATGCTATTGGTGGTAGATTCTGAAACCAATATGCTATATACGCAAACTCCACCAAATGATGGTGTTTTAGTACCCGTTGGAGCTTTGGGAATAACGATCGAGGCAGATAACGGATTTGATATTGGAGGCACCAGTACCACAGCATTTGGCTTGTTTACTGTAGATGGGGATCAAGGTATTTACACTATCAATTTAACCACAGGAGCAGCAACTTTAGTATCCAATTTTCAGGAATCTGTTACAGCAATGGCAGTTGGACTTGGATTTTAAAAAATCACGACTACAATGAGAAAAGTCCGGTTAATGCCGGACTTTCTTATTTAATCAAACTGTACCTTATATCACCTTTAAAAAGCAAAGACTCTAGTAGCGTGCGAGAAATCTACTTTTCAATTTTTCCCAAAACAACTTCTTTTTCAATCAACCCTCCCCGAGTAGATAGCACTTTTAATTTCCCTTTTACTCCTTCAATACCGTTGAGTTGGACCTCAAAGCCGGCTTCCCTGGATTCCCCTGGATTGGTGTAGCCCAAATAGATGGTTTTATCAAAAAGAGTAGGGGATGTGATTTTTACTTTGGCATCATTTCCACCTTTGGTTAACTCTTTATCAAATTCCAATTGCAGTCGGTCTTCCTGCACAATTTTTACCAATTGGGCTTGTTTTAACGCAACAGGTAGTTTTCCGGTGTTGGTAAACTTCACGTTTATGGTGTATGTATCGGCACCTTTCTTTTTTACATCAAATTTGTCCAATGTGATCTGAGGTAAATCCATAGCCATAGCCAAATTAAACAAGGCTTGCTTTTTTGCCCAATTCTCCAATTGCCACGGTGGACCGTTTTGCCCAAAAAATTTAGGATGAAAACCACCTAACTCTACCTTGCCTAACGTAGGATGTTCAAAGGGTTCCCATTCTCTAAAACCTTTACCTTCGTTTTCCTCATCATCCCACCGGAGAGCATCATAATCATCATACTCTCCATCATTATTGTAATCTTTCATTGCTCCATTATTCCAGAGTTCATCCCCGTACCAGATAGCGCCTAGATAGAAATAACCAAAATCCGGTCCATGACCAAAAAGCGGACTAGGTTTCGACGGGTCGCCTGTGTAGGAATTAATTTTAAAACGGGTGTTGTAAGTTTCATATACATCACCTGCCCAGGGATAGCC
>CAYTDS010000358.1:0-2440 GCA_964436555.1 uncultured Flavobacteriaceae bacterium
TAACTTAATGACATTGAGCGCTCGTCTGCGACGAGTGCCCATCTGAGTAAGAGACGGAGCCACGAAACCTTCAATCCAAAAACCTCGATAGCGCAGATTTAATGCGCAAATCCAGGCATCGGGGTTCTCAAAATTCAGTTATTTAAGGGTGATACCCATTTATCTTTCCATTTTTTTGGAAAATTCCTATGATTTCTTAGTTCATCACTAATTTCATACAAGTAAAAGCTTTTTTCATGACCATCTCTTTTTTTGATTGATAAAATGTTCTCATTTTCTAATTTAATAATGCTATCTCCAATTGAACTAAATTTTAAAATATCTTGGCCAACAGAAAGTTCTAAATCACTTGTCGATGTTCTGATTCTCAAAAATGTTGGCTCTACCATATCTCCTGATGAAAATATATCTGTAATTTCTCCCTTAAATCCAGATTCAATTTGTTTAACAACAAATTTTCCATAAGTAAAATTATCCACCATTAAATTAATAAGAAGTAGTACTAAAATTACTGTTATTATTGCAACAATAATCCTTTTCATATTTAATGCTATTTAGACCAAAATACCGAATTCCCTACGCTATCGCTTCTTTTCTGTCATTGTTTAGGTCAAGGAACATTGGAATTTGATATCTAACTCATCAATGAATTGGAAGTCGTTTATCCATCCAATTCCCATATTGTCGCAAACGTTTGGGATTTTAATTCTGTTGGAGTTTAAGGCTGTCACCTTTTCTTCCTTTGTAACCACAGTAGCTTTTTCATGCAAAGCATGAGCAATTACCCAAGGGTCGGCTAGTGAACGGGCTTTTGTATTGTCAACTAATAGAGGATAATCTTCTAAAATTTTACGCATGTGCATTGTCACTGGTTCGCTAATCTTATTTATTGGGATTTTGCTCGCTTTCAACCATTTTGAGAGGTCGTCTTCTGTCCGACCAATTTCTTCATAAACCAATTCCGGTATAAAAATCTTTCCGTTTCTGCCGAGTTCGGTTAGAATCTTCCAATAATCAGGACAAAATTTTGGGTTGTAGTATTTTTGCCATGCTTGGATTAACACATTGGCATCCAAACAATATTTGTTTGCCTTTGTGCTCATCTATATAATTGTGATTCGAGTTTTGGAAATTTATTTACTTGAACATTTAGAAGATTACTAGCTAATGTCGGCTCGATAAAGCCTCCACGAAATGCATCTAAAACAGTTTGAGTAAAAAGTCTGCTGTTTCTATTTAGTTGTAGCAAAAAGTAATTCGGTCCACCTATTTTATCCTTTTCCTTTTGTTTGGTTTTTTTTTCTGCTTCTCTTTTCAAATACTCCGCATAATCAACATCAGCTTGTTTTTTTAGCTTTTGATATGTTGATGTTGAAATAATATTAAGATTCAAAGCACGAACCAAAAGAGCAAATGAACTTACACCTAATAGCTTTGCTACTCTGAAAACATCCATAGAGGTCCCAAAAGAAGTTGAATCAAAGCTCAAAACAATTTCTTTGGGCATTAATGCATTTGCTGCAACTTCATTGCAGAATAATTCTACTGGGTGAAACTTGTCTTTGTTCTTTATGTTGGGCTCTACTTCATTTGAAATGCCTGTTTCAGCAATCCAAATGTGAGCTAATTCATGAACAAGTGTAAATAGTTGTGGTGCATTCCAGTCGTCAGAGTTTACAAAAACGAATGGCGCATGTGGGTCAGCAATTGCAAAACCTTGCAATTCTTCCGAATCTAGTTTAAGTCGGGAGTGAATAAAACTTGTTCTTGAAACGAAAATACCGTTCGTTTCTGCTGCATCAATCCATTCTTTAATTGGGTTGTCTGTTTTGTAGGATGCAGGATTTATTTTTAATGTGCTAAGAATATCATTTGCTACAATTTGTGGGTTATCATTTATTGAAAATCGACCTACAAAATCCAATTTGTCTTCTTGGTTTTCTGAATTTACATCACTTATCCATGCTTGCTTTTGTTGGATTTCTCTGATGATAAAAATTGAAGATGTCGTCAGAGTTTTTGAGCCTGATTTCCTAAAGTCTTGAAGTGGCTGAAAGTCACGAGGAACTTCTGGCAAAAAGAATAAAGCAAAAGGTCTTTTATACGCTTTGGCAAGCTTTTGTGCTTGTCTTATTGTTGGTTGATTTGTTCCTACTTCCCACTCTTTTAATTTATCTACTGTAACAGAAACTTTGGTAGCAGCAGTCTCTTCGGTCATTCTTGCCGACTCTCTTGCCCATTTCAGAACATTTGGTGTTATGTATGCTTTGTCTGCCATTTACGTTTCAAAAATACAAATTTTAAGGTCGGTTTTGTAAAAATACCAATGTTTAGTCGGTAGCTTTAGGCTCTTAACATGACCGTTAACATATCGCCATGAAAACTAGTGTTCATATAGTTACTGTTTATACCACTAAGCTAGCGAATTTTTGTTATTCTA
>CAYTDS010000359.1:0-2438 GCA_964436555.1 uncultured Flavobacteriaceae bacterium
CAAAGGATTATATTGGGGTTTATGGCGGCTACTGCATTCTTGTCCATGTGGATTTACAATTACGCTTTTGGGCAAGAAACGAGGTGTTTTGGCCGGCTCATTTCTACGTATTGGAAGAACTAAAATATAGATTTGATGCTCAAGGTATTGAAATACCATTCCCTCAAAGGGATATCCATACCAAATCATAAAAAAATTGAACAGGAGTACTATTTTATAGCCTAATAGTAATGACCCGCTAAAATCTGAAAATCGTATTTTAGTGGGACATTATTAAAGGAATATAACTCGTGAACCAGATAGTTAAAATATGGCTTGCTTTATCCTGCGTTTTTATTAGCGAAAATAATTTATATTCCCAAACACAAGCGCTATTAAAGGGGGTAATTGAAAACGTTGATTCAGAAGGAATACATATTTTGAACACAACAGCCAACAAAGGCACCATTACCAACGAAAATGGCGTTTTTTTTATTTCCGTTTCCGTAGAGGATACACTCACTATATTATCCCTCAGGCATCATAAAAAAGTTATCGTTATCAATAATGAAATTATCATAGATAAAACCATAAGGTTAAGGCTGGATGAAAAGATATTTGAATTGGATGAAGTATCAGTAACCCCATACAAATTGTCAGGCATCCTAAAGAAGGACATTATGGGACTAGAGGAGACCATTACTGCTAAGTCATTAAATTTACCAAATGCAGATGTAATACCAATGTCAGTTAACGAAAGAAGGCTATTAGAAGCAGATAGGGGAAATTTTGTTTCCTTTATAGGTGGCGGTATTTCAATAAACCTTCATAAAACTTTAAATCGGTTATCCGGAAGAACCAAAAAACTAAAATTAAACGTTGTTAAGGATCAAACAAATGATGAAATAGACAACTTAGTAAATTTTTTAGAGGAGATGAATTTCGAAATTTCCGAAACTGAAGTATTTGCTTTTGCTTTATATTGTGAAGCGGATAAAAATTTTGAAAGACTAAATAGCTATGGAAACCAACTGGAACTTGCCTTGTTTTTAATTGAAAAACTCAAAGTATTTAAAACTGAGAGGTAATCAAAAAACTATTTCTTCTGGGATAGCATAAAATCCTTTAGGTAGTATGGCTCAAAATAAGCAATATCCTCAAAATCTCTTGCGATAAACTTTTTATAGGACAGCATGCACATTTCTCTGGCGGAGGGAACTACAGCAGTATTAAACTTAATATTTGGACTTGTAAGGTGCATTTTACATTTTTCAGCTCCACTTCCAATAAGGTGCACTCTTTTTTCTGCGGCCCATACCTTGAAGGAGTCGGCATGTATTATTTCCGCCTTCGTTTCTTGTAACCTATAATAATTGGCATCAAAAACCGCTGCATAGACCTCCATTCTTCTGGCGTCCAAAACTGGAATGATAATATCCTCGTCTTCTACTTTTAACTGATAGGCCATACTTTCCAAAGTGGCAGTGGAGATTAACGGAACATTTAGCGAAAAGCATAGTCCCTTGGCTGCTGAAACCCCAATTCTTAGGCCTGTATAAGAGCCCGGACCTTTACTTACAGCAATAGCATCAAGGCTATTTAAATTAAGTGATGCCGTGTCCAAAACATGCATAATAAAATTATGCAATTGTTCTGAATGTGAATAATTTAAACTGTCTAGCTCTTTAATAGCAAGTAGTTTTCCATTTTGGGCTATGCTAACAGAGCAATTGGTTGAGGCAGTTTCCAGATTTAAAATTGTGGCCATAGGGTTGCAAATATAAGTCTAAAACAACAAAAGACCCACAAGGTTTTAAACGTTGCAGGTCTTTTGTTTAGAAGAATTAATAGATCTATGAACTCAAAATCATATTAGTCCAACGCCAGTGGTATACCAAAATAAAATTCTAATACCTTAAGCCTAAAAATATAATCATATTTGGTGCGGATAAGTTCTGCCGATGCGTTATCTACCCGTGCTTGAGCCTGACTATAATCAAAAGCATTCATCAACCCAACATCAAACCGTTCTTTGGAATATTCATAAGCCAATTTTCTTGCCTCCATAGTCTTTTCTGCCGCCTCATAAGACTTGTAAGAGCCTTTAACGTCTACATATGCCTGATTTACATTGGTCTCCAAATTCTGTTTATCCAATTCTAATTGTAACTTAGCGCGCTCAACACTAATCTGAGAACGTTTAATGGAGTTTTTTACACTAAACCCATTGAATACCGGTATATTTATTTGAGCACCATAAGCAATACCATCATTAAGATATAACTGATCTCTAAATGAAATTACTCGCCCAGTAAAGGGATCAAAGTTTTGATCCGAATATCTTGTGTTATAGTTAAAAAAAGCGCCTATGGTTGGGTATCTGGCACCTTTGGCAATATCTAAGTCTTTTAATGCCAAATCTACGTTAGATTCCGAAAATTTAATGTCATTTCGGAATG
>CAYTDS010000360.1:0-2436 GCA_964436555.1 uncultured Flavobacteriaceae bacterium
TTGGAAATGGATATTAACATCCCCAAAGCAAAGGAAGCCGGGGTTAGTGTAAGTAACATTTTATCTACCTTACAAGTATATATTGGTGGCTTTTTTGCGACAGATTTTAGCCGTTTCGGGAAACAATTCAGAGTTGTTGTGCAAACTGAGCCAAGCGAAAGGAAGGATGTGGCAAGCCTCAACAGTATGTTTGTCAAGAATAACCAAGGGCAAATGGCCCCTATTTCGGAGTTTGTTACCCTAAATAGGGTGTATGGTCCACAAACCGTAAACCGATTTAATCTTTTTAACTCCGTAACTATAAATGGCTCAGCAAACCCCGGATATAGTTCCGGAGACGCCATTAATGCCGTAAATGAAGTGGCTAAAACTTATTTACCTAACAATTATGAAGTTGCGTTTTCGGGTATTACCCGCGAAGAGATTGCCTCAGCCGGACAGGCGGGAGTTATATTTTTATTAAGCATTGTGTTTGTTTACTTCTTTCTGGCTGCCCAATATGAAAGTTATTTAGTGCCCTTTGCTGTTTTGCTCTCCCTTCCTATTGGAGTTGCAGGTGCCTTTTTGACCACTAAGTTTTCGGGTCAGGAAAACAATATCTATTTTCAGATAGCCCTTATTATGCTTATTGGCCTCTTAGCCAAAAACGCTATCCTTATTGTAGAGTTTGCACTCCAACGCAGACGTCAGGGACTATCGCTGACCGAATCAGCCATTCAGGCTGCTAAAGCGCGTTTACGACCCATATTAATGACCTCCTTTGCTTTTATTTTAGGATTGATGCCCCTGGTTCTGGCAAAAGGCGTGGGAGCCGCAGGAAACAATTCAATTGGAACCGGTGCTGCAGGGGGAATGCTCATAGGTACTGTTTTTGGACTTTTTGTAATTCCCGTACTATTTATCGTTTTCCAGCATCTACAAGAACGCATTACGGGGGTTCCAAATGCCATAGACCCTAAAAATAACCCTTCAAAATGATGATGCTATATATGAAGAAATTTTTCTTTCGTTCATTTTACTTGGTATTTATCCTATTCACTGTTCAATCATGTTTTGTTTCTAAAAATTATGAGCGGCCAAGTTTAAAGGAAATTAATAATTTGTACCGAACAGATCAACTTCATGCAGACAGCATTTCCATGGCGTCACTATCCTGGAAACAATTATTTACAGATCCATATCTTTCAGGCTATATAGAGGAAGGCCTATTAAATAATCTGGATGTTCGTATTGCCTTGCAACAGATAGTGGCTGCTGACGCTTTGGTAAAGCAAGGAAAAGCCGGATACTTGCCTTCACTTACTGCAAGGGGTACACTAACCCACTTAGAATTGGCAAGAAATAGCCAGTTTGGTTCCTTTTTTAGCGGTGCTTTAGATCAATACGAGTTTTCAGGCGTTTTGTCTTGGGAAGCAGATATTTGGGGCAAAATACGAAGTTCAAAAAGAGCAGCCCAAGCCAATTATTTGCAGCAGGTGGCAAGTCATCAGGCCATAAAAACTCAGTTGATATCACAGATTACTGTCTCATATTACCAACTATTGGCTCTTGATGAACAGGCAAAAATTACTAAGGAAACCATTGAGAACAGAACAAAAAGTTTAGAAACTATTAAAGCGTTAAAAGAAGCTGGAAATGTTAATCAGGTGGCGGTGGATCAAACGGCGGCACAATTATATAGCGCACAAGCACTTTTAATAGATATTGAAAAAAATATATTTTGGTCAGAAAATTTACTTAGTATCTTATTGGGTAGACCTTCTCAGGTTATTAAACGTGGCAAATTAGAAGAACAACAACTGAATCCGGAATTGAGCCTTGGATTTTCAGCACTATTATTAAGAAATCGCCCCGATGTAGTTGCCGCCGAATATAATCTTGTAAACGCGTTTGAATTAACGAATGTAGCGGAAAGTAATTTTTACCCTTCTTTTACCTTTTCTGCCACAAGCGGATTTCAAAGTATTGTTTTCGATCAATGGTTTAGCTCAGGGTCAATTTTCTCTACCCTCATTGGTGGAATTGCCCAACCTATTTTTAACAGAAGACAAATTAGAACCCAATACGAACAAACCAAGGCACAACAACAACAAAGTCTTTTAAATTTTGAAAAGACTTTGTTAATAGCAGGTCAGGAGGTTTCCAATGCCCTTTTTGAGTTTAATGCAGAAAGCAGAAAATCTGAATTTCGTCAAAAAGAGGTGGAGGCGCTTCGCAATGCCGAAGCGAATTCTGAAGTATTATTAAACAATGGTTTTGGAACCTATTTGGACTTATTGACAGCAAGACAAAATGCGCTCAATGCCGAACTTAATGTGGTGGACAACAAATTACAACAACTGCAGTCGGTTGTTGCTTTATACCGCGCTTTAGGAGGCGGCTGGCAATAATTGGAATAAACTAAGAATATTATTTTAATCAATTAAAGTTGCCTTC
>CAYTDS010000361.1:0-2426 GCA_964436555.1 uncultured Flavobacteriaceae bacterium
CCGGGTGAGGTCAACATAAAAATTTATTAATTTTTATATAAGGCGCAAAGGTAGGTTTATTTGTTTTAGTATTTTAACGGTTGTTGGATTTTGGTTGACAGTTGACCGTTGATGGTTGCTGGTTTGACCTTGCCTGATTAAGGTTGCCTTTTTTCTAAGGACTGTAAGCCATTTTGAATTCTTAACGTTTTGATAGTTCAAAATTATTTTTGAATTTGTTTTTGAAATTGAATTTGCGCTTGAACTTGACACTTGAGCTTTACAACCCAACTGTCGCTGCTTCTGCACAGCGTTCTCCATCCATGGCAGCGGAAACAATACCACCGGCATAACCTCCACCTTCGCCACATGGAAATAGTCCTTTTATTTGCGGATGTTCTAGGTTTTCGTTTCGGGGTATCGTCACAGGAGAAGAGGTACGGGATTCCACCCCGACAATATTGGCTTCTGCAGTGTAGTAGCCCCGCATTTTTTGTCCAAAGCCCTTAAAACCGGTACGGAGCTTACCACCAATTAACTTTGGCAATAAAGAGTGTAAAGGCGCCGAAAGCAACCCGGGCTGGTAGGAGGTAGGGTTCAAATCTTCGGAAAGTCGACCTTCAACAAAATCTGTTAAGCGTTGGGCAGGGGCTACCTGTGTTCTCCCTCCGGAGGTAAACGCCAGTCGCTCCAAATCTTTCTGATACTCCAACCCTTTTAGTGCTCCAAACTTTTCATACTTGGGAAGATCTTCTTCGACATTAATCTCCACAACAATCCCAGAATTGGCAAAGAGGTTGTTGCGTTTGGAAGGAGACATTCCATTTACGACTACCTCACCCGGTGCGGTGGCAGCGGGAACAATGAATCCGCCCGGACACATGCAAAAGGAATATACCCCTCTGCCATGTACTTGTTCCACTAAGCTGTAGGCGGCGGCCGGTAATAGTGTATTGCGCTCCCCGGAACAATGGTATTGTATAGCATCGATAATATGTTGCGGATGTTCTACCCGAACGCCCATGGCAAACGATTTGGCTTGGAGGGCAATATTTTTGTCGCGTAGTAAGTAAAAAATATCTCGAGCCGAATGTCCTGTTGCCAAAATAACACGTTGCACAGGAATTTCGGAGCCATTTAGAAGATGCAGCGCTATGAGTTGATTATTTTTAATTTTAAAATCGACCACGCGAGTTTCAAAATGGATTTCTCCCCCGTGAGCAATAATAGTTTCCCGAATATGCTGTACAATTACAGGTAATTTATTGGTGCCGATGTGTGGATGGGCGTCTATAAGAATTTGCTCCGTAGCACCGTGGTGCACCAGACTTTCAAAAATCTTACGCACATCACCGCGCTTTAAGCTGCGCGTATACAATTTCCCATCTGAATAGGTTCCTGCACCGCCTTCTCCAAAACAATAGTTGGAATCTTCATTGACAAGGTGGTCTTGATTAATGGCTTTTAGATCTCTCCTTCGATCTTTAACGTTCTTCCCCCTTTCCAAGACAATGGGCTTATAACCTAATTCCAAACAGCGTAGTGCTGCCCACATTCCCGCAGGACCAAACCCAATAATATGTACCGGTTTTGCTTTTGAAACGTCTTTATAGTCAAATACATATACCCCTGTTTCGGGAGGCTTCTCGTTTATAAAGACTGCTATTTTATAATTAAAGTAGATGGTAGACTTTCGGGCGTCAATAGATTTGCGCAACACTTTTATGGAAAACTCCTGCTCGGGAATGCCCAAATGTTCCGCTGTTTTGCGTTGCAAAATGCCTTCCTGGGCTGCTTCCGCTAATGAAATTCTGAGCTGAATGTTTCGAATCATAGCGACAAAATTAACCCTATTTCAACAATCCATCCCGAAATAGTTACAACTCGGTAATCCTTTTTTCGAATTGCTAAGGGGTTGAAGCAAATTTGCTGTATAAATAACTAAAAATACAATATATGAAAAATTCAATAGCCGGTTGCCTTCTTCTTTTCTTCCTTGGATCGGTGTATGCCCAGAAGGAGGCGGTAGAAATAGAAGTTCAGATTGTAAATATTGACAGCGACGAGGGTCAGATTCTTGTGGGCTTGTACGATGCACAAGATACATGGTTAAAAAAAGTATACAAAGGAGCCTACGCAAAAATTAAAAATGGAACAGCCCTAGCTACATTTAAGGATGTACCCAAGGGAGAATATGCCATCTCTGTTTTTCATGATGAGAATAACAATGGAGAATTGGACATGTTCCTTGGGATAATCCCTAAAGAAGCAACAGGTTCTTCTAATGATGCTCCAGCCAAGTTTGGACCACCAAAATGGGTCGATGCTAAATTTGAAATTAAAGAAGACAAAGTAAAACAAGTCATACACCTTTAAAAATTAACTAATTTAAAATTTACAAAAATGAAAAACTGGATTATTTGTACTGTACTATTAATTGGAACTGT
>CAYTDS010000362.1:0-2410 GCA_964436555.1 uncultured Flavobacteriaceae bacterium
ATTCTTGTTCTGAAATTCGGCAATTATTTTGATTTGCAATTTTAGTAAGTGACTGTACCAATTTTGTTTTTTTCTTTTTAATGCTACGGCCAATTGCTATAAATGGCACGATACAGCAGGCCACAAGTATAGCCGCTATAAGGGTTGTTATTAAATCCATTTTTAAATTTTTTTTAATGATTATGAAATGAGTCAAAATCCCTGACGATACAGGGCTGGATGCCAAACAAAATGTTCGTTGGCAAAATGCGTCCGAGGGCTATTAGGATGACTTTTAAAAGCAAATAAATGTGAACTGAGGAAACATTGAACTATTCGTGTTTTACAGGGTCTCAATTCCTATTACAGCGCCGTATAAATGTCAAAAAACCAAATGGGAATGGATTACCAGAAATAATGGAAAGGAAAAATAACATCAACTTTCCCAAAGGATATGGGAAAGCTCTTTAAATAGGTAGTGTAATGTAAAAGTGGAATGTATAAGAGATAAGTAATCGAATTTAAGATACCGGATGAGCCCCCTGCCCAATTTTTTAGTGATGGAAAGGAGCTATTTTTGTAAGCACTTACTGAGCTTTCAGTTTGTTTGGCAAGGCCATAAAATTGTACTGTTCCTACAGCGGTAATACTTTCTTTATCTAAGTCAGATTTGTTGTAAACCTTATTTGCTGAATGAACAGGTGCCGCACTTATTGCAAAGCAAAACAAGGCGACAGCAATTAAACTTGGAATAAAACGTATGAGTCTTTTCACAAATCAAAGGTAAATTGAAATTACATTCGGAAATTAAAATTTTACTGATATTTTATTTGCAAATCGATAGTTTTATTAAATTTTAACATTTCAATCTCCCTAAATCATCAAAAAACAAGAATCGCCCTTACTTATTCATTATCAAGCTGAAGCAAAAAGGAATCAGCGACTTCAACATGCTTATTCTTCTTTTCTATGGGCATTTTATCGAAGGTGGCAAGCAACATAGACAATCGGGGATTTTTGGAAAAGAAATGGCGATTTACATTCAGAAAACGCCAAAAGAGACCATCCCAAGTCTTTTGCCAATTCCCTCTTGGATAATCACTCATTTTTAATACATAATTAGAACTACTGATATAAGGTTTGGTAGCAAAAAGGCCTCCGTCCGCAAACTGACTCATACCATACACATTGGGAACCATGACCCAGTCATACGCATCGATAAATAATTCCATAAACCAACGATATACCTCGTTGGGATGAAACTCACAGAGTAACATAAAATTTCCAAGCACCATGAGACGCTCTATATGATGGCAATACCCATTGCGCATTACTTTTTGTATTGTATCATCTATGGGTTCTATCCCGGTGGTGCCGTCATAAAAGGATTTGGGAATTTTCCTGTCAAACCCCCAGAAATTACTGTTTCTGGATTGCGTTCCTTTACATTCGTACATACCTCGGATAAATTCCCGCCAGCCCATAATCTGCCGAACAAATCCTTCCAACGAGTTCATGGGAATGGCATTTTCCTGGCCATATTTAAGTGCTAGGTTTATGATTTCAGTAGGGCTTATAAGACCTACATTCAGCATAGGAGTAAGAACGCTGTGATGCAGAATATTTTCGTCCCGAACAATGGCGTCTTCATAATCTCCAAACTCAGAAAACCGATTTTCAAAAAACTGGACTAGCCACTGTTCTGTCATTACTTGGGAATACGGATATACTGGGGCTGCTTCCAAATTTCCCGGATTGGCAGGAAAGTTTTCTTCCACATAGGATTTTGCTTTGTTCCAATACCCATCAGAATCTGGAAATTTAACCGGGGGTGGCAGTTTTCCTTTTGGATATTTTTTTCGGTTATCCCCATCAAAACTCCACTGGCCTCCCAAAGGATTATTGTTAATATCCACAAGAATATCATGCTTTATACGCTGCTGCTTGTAAAAGGAAGTTTGAAAAAATGACTTTTTGGCCGGATTAAAAAACACAGACAAATCGGAAACGGAATTAATAAATAGGGGGTTTTCAAACTGATTTAATTTTACAGAAGACTTCCTTGCGGATTTTTCTATACGTTTTTTAAGCCAATTGTCCGTGGGGTCAATAAAATTTACAGTTGTAATACCTTTATCTGCAAGATGACTAATTAAGTTTCTTATATCAGATAATGGACTGTTACTTTCAATATAGTGTACAGCAAGCTTCTTTTCTTCCAGAAATTTTTCATGCCATTTCATAGAGGCTCTGTTAAAAGCAAGTTTGATTTTATGAAAATAGAATTCTTTAAAGAATAGGTGTTCCTCTACTAAATAGACTGGAAAGCCATTTTCGTAAAGTGGATGATGTTGAAAAAGCTGGTGTGGAAATATTAGATTAACGGTTTTCATTTTTGGATTTATTTCTTTTACAACGCTCACTACAATAA
>CAYTDS010000363.1:0-2402 GCA_964436555.1 uncultured Flavobacteriaceae bacterium
TGGGTAGCTTTCATAAAGGTATCAGACATAGCCAACAAGGTTTGATGAAAGAAAATCTTCATTTCATCTACGGGCATATCTTTTGTCCACAAGTCTATTTTTAAGGATTCCTTACTTTTACTATCCCAAACGGATAAAAGCATTGCTTTTGCCTTTTCATTTACTATGCCTCCGTCTTGCGCAGACCAGGTAAGTTCTTCAGGAACCCTGTTTTCATCCAGACCTACCGTTAGTGTTATTTGGGAAGTGTGCAATTTTGCCATGTTACTTTCTAGGTTTGTAATTTGATTTTTCAAAAATGGTTACCGCGGGAGTTTCAAGTAATTGGTGCAGTGACACCTTGTTGTTGTTCATAAAAGACCGAACAATTTGCCAACCCATATACCGACCAATACGCCCCGGAGACTCATTGTCCAGCTCTAATTGAAACTTAGAGAATGGGGCCGGATCCAAAAATCGTGGCCCCAATTTACTATCTGTACTATATAACAGCTCCGCTTCTATGAAATAACGCCAAATTTGCTCTTCATTTGCTTCTGCCCATGCTATTTGCTCCTGGGTATAGGCTATCTTATCGGCATCAGATTTTGAGGGAAGTAAAATATCTTTAAGATACAATTCCTTGCCAAAATAAATTATTTGCGAAAGAAATGATCTTTCTTTAGGATACGGCACAACACTTTTTGCGAACGCACTGGTCACATCTACCGCCAAAAACCTACTGTCCAATTCTGCAGCTATATACTTGGGTAATCCCCCATAAAATTTATGTTCAGGACCCAAATAATTGTCCAACCCAATAAGAAGTAACGTATCTGCCAGGATAATTCTGTTATTATAATCTACATCGGAGATTAGAGAAATTATCGTCGGGATCTCTGTGTCCGGAAAATAATAGCTTATATGTTGAAAGAGTGACTTTAAATCCGCTTCTTCTTTTTCCATGTTCTTGAAACGCTGTCTTACCGCTTCAAGCAATTCTATCTGAATAGAATCTCTTAATTTAGTTTCCCACAGACTATCTGCAAATTGTTCCGGGAAAAGGAAGGGATACTTCCTTTTTAATTTTGGAATATCGGCTGGGGAAGCATTGCCAAACTCCTGATCAAATCGAGTTATCTGAAGGCTTACCGGAATGTTTGCAATAGTATTAGCAATATCATCTTTAGTATTACAGCTAAAAAAACCCAGTGAAATTATTAAAATGATAAAAATTGATTTTTGCATATAAAGTAATTCCCTTTAAGTTTTCTAGTTTAGCTGTGAGGCTTTATTTTTACTGTGCAAAGTTAATTGATTTAAAAGAATACCCTTTTATGCAAACTGAAAAAGTAGTGGATTATATAGTAGGTTGGTTAAAAGACTATGCAAGGAATGCCAACATGAAAGGTTTTGTAATTGGTATTTCCGGCGGAATAGACTCAGCCGTTACTTCTACGCTTTGTGCAAAAACGGGATTAGAACTTTTGTGTCTTGAAATGCCCATACATCAGGCGGCAAATCAAGTTACTCGAGCCTCGGAACATATTGGATGGTTACAAAATAACTACAGTAACGTAAAAAGACAACTGGTGCACCTAACACCGGTTTTTGATAGTCTAATTGCCGAATTACCTAAAGTAGCCAATGAAGAGGACCGTTTTATGTCGCTTGCCAATTCCAGAGCAAGACTTCGGATGACAACGCTCTACTATTTTGCAGCGCTGCACGGTTATCTGGTGGCAGGTACCGGGAATAAAGTAGAAGATTTCGGAGTAGGCTTTTACACCAAATATGGTGATGGAGGCGTGGATTTGAGTCCAATTGCAGATTTATTGAAAACAGAAGTTTATGAAATAGCCCGCTTTCTGCAGATTAACCAAGCCATACAACAAGCACCTCCCACAGACGGGCTTTGGGGAGATGATAGAACAGACGAAGATCAAATAGGCGCTTCGTATCCTGAATTGGAATGGGCTATGGGAATGAGTACCCTTGGTAAAACAGTGGCCGACTTTGTTGGCAGAGAAAAAGAGGTGTTTGCTATTTACAAAAAATTCAATTCTGCCAACCGTCATAAGATGATTCCTATCCCTGTTTGTGAAATCCCGAAAGACCTAAAGTAACCACTGGACTAACAATCAAGTATTTAAATCGAATAAATATGAGAAATATCAATTTATTGGATAAAAAAGTTGAGTTTTGTATTGACAAACAGATAATTTAAACTTACATTGCATGTCAGTATTTTTAGACACTGTATTGACGTTTAAAATCTAGAAAACCCCTACTAAAATGATTAAAGTATTAATTGCAGACAACCATCCAATAGTAAGAATGGGAATACGAAATGTATTGAGTTCCGTTTCCGATTTTGATGTAATAGATGATGTTGCTACCACTTCAGAGTTATTTGAAAAATT
>CAYTDS010000364.1:0-2402 GCA_964436555.1 uncultured Flavobacteriaceae bacterium
GGAGCAAGTTGTAGCGAAAAATGTTCCCAATAAAATTAATAACAAAAATGACCATAATAGTCTCAAACCAAGTGGCATTATAAATCCAAATTTTGGCAGTATCTGTGCTATACCAGCTTTCAATGAAAGTGCCAAAAGCCATGGCAGTTGCAAAAACTATAAAAAGTACGGCTGTTAATCGTGTAGAAAATAGGATTTTTTTGATCTGATCTAACATTATGGAAAAATAATATAAATTTTAGCTTGCAAAAATAGGATATTTGAGGTGAATAATCTGTTTATTAACACTCCTGGGTAAACTATATTTTCCTCTTGGCATGGGGTAGAAAACTCCAAATTAAACTTTGTAACATTACACAGAGACAATCGTCTCAATATAAAAATCGTTTCAACCTATTATATTGATGAAAACTTCTTTTGTACTATTCATTTTGCTTTTGATTTCAAATTCATTATTATTTCAAGACATGACAAAAACCAAAGTTTTGGTTTTAGGGACACCGCATTTGGAACAACTGGAAAGCTTTCATCCAAGTTATTTGAAAAGAGTTTTGGACAGTTTAAAAATTGAAAATTTTGATGTAGTAGCAATTGAAAATATGCCAGCAGACTTACTATTGGATATCAAGGGAAGGACAGAAAATCATTGGCAGGATTTGTATGAATCATTTAATAAATACATTGAATTTGGGTTGTCACATCAAAAAACTGTAAACCAAACTTATGAGGAAGCTAAAAAGAACATAGACAGATTAAACTTAAAAGAAAATATTTCTGACATAGAAAAAATAGCTTATATAAACTCATATCTGTGCAGCTATGATGTTTGGTCAGCAACTCTTTTTTACAAACAACTCAAGGACAAAGGTGCATTAAGTGAAATAGTAAGAGAATTATTGGAAAGATTAGCAAACGCAAAGAATGAAATTAATACAATAGGATTAGAGATTGCTAAAATGAGCAAATTAAGACAGATACATTACATAGATAATCTCCAAGATGAAACGCTATTATTAAATGAGTTTCCAATTTTTTTAACTGATTATCAAGCCAATTCACAATTCATCGAAGGCCTTATTACTAAATCTGGGTTTTATGAAAAGGTATCTTCTATTGAAAATCAAGCTGTAAATGATAAGGACTTATACCATGTATACCGGTTTTACAATTCACAAGACTTTATGAACCAAGATTTTGAAGGTCAATGGGCATTGTGGTTTAAAACTAACTTTAGTTCAAAAACAGATAGAAGCAGATATTCTCTTTGGGAAATGAGAAACTTGTCTATTGCGGCAAATATAGTAAGAGTAGTTGCCTCAAATCCGGAAAAGAAAATACTTGTAATAATAGGCGCGTCCCATAAATTATTTCTTGAAAAATATTTGAAACAAATACCTGATATAGAGTTATTAGAGTTTTGATTTGTCCTTCAATAAAAAGTATACGATTTAAAAGACAAGGCTATAAAACTTTCCCTTTTGTACATTTTTTCATTAAGTAAGGCAATTTTAAAATTAAATTATTCATTGTTGAGACATTGGTTATTGTATAAATAGCATAATTAATACTTCAAACAGGAATACTTTTAAGGTCTCACAAGACAAAATATATCCTTAATTTAGTCACATGATTAGGATTAGCATTCTTGGCTCAGGCAATTTGGCTACCCATTTATTTAAAGCTTTTGAGGCGTGTCCGACTATTGAGGTTGTGCAGTGCTACGCCAGAGATATATCTAAAATTGAAGGATATAAAGATCGGGTTGCTATAACCAGCGATTTTACAAAATTGTTGGATTCCGATATTTATATGCTCGCTGTAAGTGATGATGCTATTGCCGAAATTTCGCAACATTTAAAAGTCAAGAAGGGTTTAATAGTCCACACTTCCGGCATTGCTGCTTTGGATGCTTTGTTACCCAACCAGAGAAGAGGTAGTTTTTATCCTTTGCAAACATTTACTAAAGCAGTTCCTGTAGATTTTAAGGTTATTCCCATTTGTATTGAGGCAGATTCCAAGGAAGATCTTTTTCTTTTACAGAAGTTGGCTAAGGGTCTTTCGGATAAGGTTGTTTCTATTTCTTCAAATCAAAGACAGACGTTGCACTTGGCAGCTGTATTCGTAAATAATTTTACAAATCATCTATATCATATTGGAAATGAAATTTGCGAAGCCAATGGAATTTCTTTTGACTTGTTAAAATCATTAATTCAGGAAACTGCACATAAAATTCAAAACAATACACCTTTATCGGCTCAAACAGGTCCGGCAAAACGAAATGACAACGGAACCATGGCAAAACATCAAGAACTGTTGCAACAGAATAATTATAAAGCAATCTACAGTTTGTTAAGCGAATCAATTAAAAATACCTATGGACAAAAGTTATAAAGAATACCTTA
>CAYTDS010000365.1:0-2397 GCA_964436555.1 uncultured Flavobacteriaceae bacterium
GTTGACAGGTGATGGCGTCCTCCAAACTGGAAAGTGGCTTTTCGTTGTTTCTTAAGACGTTGTTGATAAAATGGGTTGTAGTATTCTTAATAGATTCCGGATAACAGAAATAGGTTTGGGAATGTGCTCCATTGTGATCATTAATTACCCAATCCCGATAACTATACCGGGTACTTCCCTTGGTACCCATCACTTTAATCACGCAGGTCCAAGGATCTCCGGCATGATCGTCATTAGCAAAACTGGCACAGAGGTGACTCAGACTTCCATTTTGCATCTGCATATTGGCCATTGCCACATTTTCCTGAGGCGCCAGGGTATTATCTACCGTGTATTTTAAACAAGATATGGTCTTTGGCATTCCTGCCAAATAGAGCATGGTATAACTGTGATGCGTCAAAATCTGACGGATTACCCCGGGATAGCGGGCTCTAATCTCATCTGAATGATGAATATTATACAACATATAAAATTGCGTAATTGTCCCCAATTTGCCGCTTTCTATCATGGTTTTGGTGCGCTGAATACCCGTTTCATAAATATAATTGTGCACCGGCATACATTTTACGCCTGCTTGCGCCACTGCTATTTGCATTTTCTCCAGCTCAGCAATGTTTGAGGCAGCAGGCTTCTCTACCAGAATATGTTTTCCTGCTGCAGCGGCTCTCAGCGTATATTCGCAATGGGTTTCCATATTAGTCAATATAAAAACAGCATCGATGTCAGGGTCGTTAAAGAGTTCTTCTTCTGTAGCATAGGTCTTACAACCGTATTGCGCTGCCTTTATTTTACCCTTTGCTGCGGTTCGGTTCCACAATCCAACAAGTGCTGCTCCCTGAAGACTGTTTATTGCCTCTGCATGTAAATCGGCTACATCACCGGAGCCTAACAATCCTATTTTTATGGTTTTCATTTGGTCTTTCATGAAAATTCCAATATTCCTTTCTTAGCCATTTCTTGAAATTCCCGAAGGGACTTCCGTACCCCATCCGGAATGGAGGTAAGTGGTAAATCTTTGAATGTAGATGCTATTTTAGCGTGACTCAAATCCGAAACAAACAAATTTGGTTCTGCCCCTTTTGCTATAGAAAGTTGCACAAAATTGCCCATGCCCAATGCCTTGGCCTCTTCTTTTACGATATCCAAAAAGGTATCTATAGCAATCGTTTCTCCGTGAATATTAAAAGCTCCGAATCCCATATAGGGTTGTAGTGTGCAGGCAGCAAAGTGTTCCCCTACATCTTCCACAAAATGATAGTTCTCGCGGCCGTTGTATGGCATTTCAAAAGGTATCACCTTCCCGCTTACAGCTCCCAAAGCAATTGCTTTAAGCGCATTAGTGGGTGCGGATGTTTTTCCCTTATCCCTACCCTTGCCATAGGTTGTATTAATCCGAAGACAAATGGTAGGTACCTTGGTGGTATCATAAAATAGTTTAGCCAAATGTTCCCCGGCTAATTTCCAAATTCCGTAATGATTTGGCGGTGCCAAAGGTGCATCTTCAGTAATTCCGGGTTCGGGATACATGGCCCGCATTCCGTACACCGCCGCAGAACTGGCAAATACAAACCGCTTTAAATTTGGAAGCTTCTCCGCTGCATCAAATAACGCCATTGCGCCACCAATATTGATTTCCATTCCTGCGATATGGTACTTGGAACAATCCGGACTTTGATAGGCCCCTAAATGAATAATATGAGTTGGATTAAACTCCAGAAGCACTCGCTCTATAGCTTTATAATCGGCCACATCAACTTGTACAAATTCCAGCCTTGGACTCAACTCTTCCCCCAACCACAGCTTTAGGGGTTCTGTGTTATTTGATCGGGTGGCGATGACAATTTTATTTACCTCATTGGACTGTAATAATTTATAAATAGTGACCGATCCTATACACCCCGTTCCTCCCGTAATAAATATGGTTTGCATTTTCTTACTTTAATTTATGTATAACTTCGAATTTGTACTTCTCTAAGCCTGATGAATTTTCACATTTTCAATTCATTTTAATCACTGCTTTCACATTATTTGCCATAATGGAATCTTCAAAAGCCTGAGTAATATCCACAAAATCATATCGATTGATGTAATGCTCTGCTGGAAAAACATCGGTCAAAAGTAATTTTTGAGCTACCATGTAGTCTTCGCGACACGATCCCATAGACCCTCTCATATTTAAGGAAGTTCGGGTTAAATGGGTAGCATTGATTTCCACATCTTTGGGATATGTGGCAATGACACAGATATCGCCTTCCGGTCGAACTACAGAAATGGCTTCGGTAAGCACCTGAGGCACTCCCGAACATTCAATCAACAAATCAACCCTACTATTCTTCCCAAAGGCAATACCTTTAGCATCTGATATTCCTTCTTCCAATTGTAGTTTCAGCGGTCGTT
>CAYTDS010000366.1:0-2391 GCA_964436555.1 uncultured Flavobacteriaceae bacterium
CTTTAGTCCAATTATTTGCACACTACTTTTATTTCACAAAATATGTTAAAGCCTTTGCTCTTCCAGAGTATCTATGGTAATTTCAAAGCCTAATGAATTCTTATTTTATGCGAAATTCCTTTTTTATACTTTGCTTCATGTTCCTTTTGGCATGCCAAACCACTTCAAAAGAAGAAAAATTGATTATGAACTACCCCGTTACTGCTAAGGTTGATACTGTAGACACCTATTTTGGAACAGAAATAAAAGACCCATACCGTTGGTTAGAGGATGATAATAGCGCGGAAACAAAAGCATGGGTTGCCGAAGAAAATAAGGTGACTTTTGGATATCTGGATAAAATTCCCTTTCGGGAGAATCTTAAAAAGCGACTTGAAAAACTTTGGAACTACGAAAAGCTGAGTGCTCCTTTCACGGAAGGCGACTACACCTATTTTTACAAAAACAACGGCTTACAGAATCAATATGTGGTGTACCGAAAAAAAGGCGATGGTCCCGAAGAGGTTTTTTTAGATCCCAATACCTTTTCTGAAGACGGAACCACCTCCCTTGCTGGTCTTAATTTTTCCAAGGATGGTTCACTAGCTGCTTATTCTATTTCTGAAGGTGGCAGTGATTGGAGAAAAATTATTGTTTTAAACACCGCTACAAAAGAAATAATGGAAGACACTTTGGTAGATGTAAAATTCAGCGGAATTTCTTGGAAAAAGAACGAAGGGTTTTACTACTCCAGTTATGACAAACCCAAGGGCAGTGAACTTTCTGCCAAAACCGATCAGCATAAATTGTACTACCATAAACTAGGCTCCCCACAAAAGAATGATGAACTTATTTTTGGTGGAATCGCTTCAGAAAAAAATCGCTATGTAAGTGGTAGTGTTACGGAAGATGTCGCTTACTTAATCATTTCTGCATCCAATTCCACTTCAGGAAATAAGCTCTTCTTAAAGGATTTAAACAACGCAAACAGCACGTTAATCCCCATTATAGACAATGAAGATTATGATAGTTACGTTCTCGAAAATGTGGGTTCTAAATTATATATTATCACAAACAAAGATGCGCCAAATCAAAAAATCATAACCGTAGATGCTTCAGATCCCAACCCTAAAAATTGGGTAGATTTTATTTCGGAAACCGAGAACGTGTTGACAGCAAACACTGGAGGCGGTTATTTTTTTACAGAATATATGGTAGATGCTATCTCCAAGGTATTACAATATGACTATTCAGGAAAATTAGTTAGGGAGGTACAGCTACCCGGCATCGGTTCGGCAAGTGGTTTCGGAGGAAAAAAAGAAGACAAGGAGTTCTACTTTTCGTTTACCAACTATAAAACCCCAGGGTCCTCTTACAAATACAATGTCGAAACCGGAACGTATAAAATATATTGGAAACCACGAATCGATTTTAATCCAGAGGACTATGAGTCGAAACAAGTTTTTTTTAATTCAAAAGATGGCACCAGAGTACCTATGATTATCACTTATAAGAAAGGGTTAGAATTGAATGGAAAGAATCCAACACGTTTATATGGATATGGTGGATTTAATGTAAGTCTAACCCCGAGCTTTAGTATTGCCAATGCCATTTGGATGGAACAGGGCGGTGTATATGCAGTTCCAAACTTAAGGGGCGGCGGTGAATATGGCAAAAAATGGCATGATGCCGGAATAAAAACCAAAAAACAAAATGTTTTTGATGATTTCATCGCTGCGGGAGAATATCTTATCGCCAACAAGTACACATCTCCGGATTTCCTAGCCATTCAAGGTGGTTCTAATGGGGGATTATTGGTTGGGGTAACTATGACCCAGCGCCCAGATTTGATGAAGGTAGCGCTGCCAGCCGTGGGTGTTCTGGATATGCTTCGTTACCACACATTTACCGCAGGTGCCGGTTGGGCATATGACTATGGCACGGCAGAAGAAAGTCAGGAAATGTTTGAGTATTTAAAGGGATATTCCCCTGTACATAATATAAAACCCGGTGTTGAATATCCTGCTACCTTAATTACCACAGGTGACCACGACGATAGAGTTGTGCCCGCACATAGTTTTAAATTTGCTGCGGAATTACAAGAAAAGCAACAAGGTAATAATCCGACGCTTATCCGGATAGAAACGAATGCCGGACATGGTGCAGGAACCCCTGTAAGTAAGACTATTGAACAATATGCTGATATCTTTGCCTTTACCTTTTACAATATGGGATTTAAGGATTTGCCTAATAAAGCGGTTCTGAAAGAGTTCAAGGAATAGCCAAAGCTACATAAAAACCAAAATATATACATCCGTTTCCACCGAAACGGATTTTTAGTTCTAAAACTATCCTGTTACCTTTGTTTCAAGAAGAAGTCGGTCCATGTTAAAAGTTGAGAAAGTTTCAGTT
>CAYTDS010000367.1:0-2383 GCA_964436555.1 uncultured Flavobacteriaceae bacterium
CTTAAGGAGCGCATAAAAGAGCTAACCTGTTTGTATGAGGTTACTTCCATAATTGCCAATTGTGATTATGATCAAATACAAACCTCTTTGGATGCCATAACCTCTTGTTTAGAAGTTGCTTGGCTTTATGAAGAAGATACTTATGTAACGTTAGACACTGGTGGTTATCGTGTTACTACCAACAAAGAAAACATTCCCTTGGTTTGTTTAAAATCAACAATTAAAGTATTTAATAAACCGGAGGGTTTTATTGAGGTTGGTTATCCGGCAAGTAAGTTTTCCATGTCCGATTTTCTCGAAGAAGAAAAAAAACTTTTGGAAGATGTTTGCTTTGATGTGGGTAATCTTTTGGAAAGAAAGCAGATAAGAGACAATGAAATTGCCATTAAAAGGCAAATGGAAAGGGCAGACCGGCTGAATATCTTAGGTGAAATTACTGCAGGTATAGCCCATGAACTTAATACGCCATTGGCCAATATTCTGGGTTTCGCCGAATTACTAAAAAACGGTGTATCCGATGAGAAAGCGAAAAAAGACTTGGACAAAATTGTAGACAGTGCTATTTTTTGCAGGGAAGTAGTCAAAAAATTAATGTTTTTTGCCTGCGAGATGCCTCAACATATGGAAATAGTTAAGCTTAATCCTATTGTGAAAAATGTCTTAAATCTACTGGATCCTACTTTTAAGAAGCACCAAGTAACGTATACCCTCAAGTATAATGTAGAGCATATTGAATTACGTTCGGATACTATTCAACTAACTCAAGTCCTGTTCAATCTTATCATGAATGCCATTTATTTTTCTCCAAAGAAAGGGAATATCGGAGTGATTATAGATGATAATAAAGATACGGTACGAATTAAAATTTCGGATCAAGGTTCCGGGATTCCTAAAAAAATAGAAGATAAAATCTTTGAACCCTTTTTTACAACCAAACCTATGGGAGAAGGTTCCGGTCTTGGATTAAGCGTTGTACATGGTATAATTGGCAGCCACAAAGGATCTATTTCCCACACCTCAAATAAGCCAAAAGGCACTGTTTTTACAGTGGATTTACCTAAAATATAAAAATGGGCTTTCAAAAAGAGAATGTTTTAATAGTTGATGATGATATAAATATTTTGGAGTTAATCCAACGGCATTTACAGTCTCTGGACTACCATACTTTCAAGGCCGTTTCAGTTAAAGAGGCTGTGTCTATTCTAAAAGATACAACGATTGATTTGCTGGTAACAGATTTAAAAATGCCGGAAGTTGATGGCTTTCAACTGATTAAATACGCATCAGAACACTATCCGCAGATGCCTGTTCTTGTGGTTACAGGATACCCTTCGCTAAACGCTTCTTTTGATACCAGCAAATCAGAAGTTATAGACTATCTGGTGAAACCTTTTACACGCGAAGAGCTAAAAGGTGCAATCCTTAAATTATTTGCAACAATACCAAAAAAAGCACAAAAGATTGCCTCTAAGTCATTTGATCCTTCTCAACGTGCTATTTATGGTGAGCTAATTGGGGAGTCTGAAGTATTTGAAAAGGTTACAAATATTATAGAACGAGTAAAAGATAACCGTGCAACGGTTTTAATTAATGGTGAAAGTGGTACAGGTAAAGAACTTGTAGCACGGGCAATACACTACTCAGGAAAATTCTCTAGGTCCCCATTTATAGCAGTAAATTGCGGTGCAATTCCGGAGAACTTGTTAGAAGCCGAACTTTTTGGGTACGTAAAAGGAGCCTTTACAGGAGCAAATGAAAACCGGCATGGTTTTTTTCAAGCTGCTAATAAAGGAACTATTTTTTTGGATGAGATTGGTAACGCTCCATTACCGGTTCAAAATGGATTGCTGAGAGTGCTGCAAGAGAAGGAAATTGTACGTGTTGGCTCTCAAAAAACTGAAAAAATAGAGGTACGTGTTATCGCCGCGACCAATAGCGATCTTGAAAGTTTAATTAAACAAAAGCTATTTAGGGAAGACCTTTACTATAGATTGACGGTTGTAGAAATAAAAGTTCCACCTTTAAGGGATAGAAAATCCGATATTCCTCTGCTAGTAGATAAATTTATCCGTAAATATGCTATTGAATATAAAGATAAACTCCTCGCTATTACCCCGGAAGCTTTAGAGCTATTACAAAGGTACAACTGGCCCGGAAACATACGTGAACTGGAAAATGTGATACAGCGCGCCATTATAATGTGTGATAAACAAATAGAGGTGAAGGATCTCCCGGATACTTTAAAATACGAAATAGACTTTCCCAGAGAATCATGGGTATCTTTGAAGGAGATGGAAAAGCAGTATGTACAGAAAGTTTTAAATGCTACCAAGAATAATAAAACAAAAGCGGCCGAAATTCTTCAAATAGACCGTAAAACACT
>CAYTDS010000368.1:0-2381 GCA_964436555.1 uncultured Flavobacteriaceae bacterium
ATAGCTCTTGCATTGGAATTGGATTCGCCTCTTTGGACGGGCGACAAAAAACTGACTAAAGGTCTGAGCAAAAAGGGAATCGATTGGGTTTTGTCAACCGATATTATTATTGAAATAAGGGATACCAAGTAAAAACTTGGCTCATGAAATAAAAATTTAAAACTTAAAAGCTCCGGCTATAGATTGGGAGGAAACGAAACGTTTTCCTGCCCGCCCTAATTGCCATAGGAGAGTCGTACTACACCATTTGAAAAGAACTAAAATCCATACTACAAAAAAACTTGAAAAGTTGGTCAAGAAAATAATTTCGACCGACGTACACCACGATTCCGGAAAACTGGGTAAATGGAACGCGACGGTTTTCTATGTGGATCGAAAGAAATGTTGGCTGTTCACAAATGGACCTACCAAATACAACGTTATACTTACGGACATCAAAACAGCAGATTTGACGAACATCGAGTCGATATTCAAGGAATCGTTTTACGGACAGCTCATTTTCGATGGAATAATATTAGAATTTAAAAAATTACACTCGATAGTGGGACAATTGGAATTCTTGCCAACAGACAACGACCGAAAAACCACGGGATTTCAAAATCACAGGTTACAAGAACTGGACTCCTGGAAATACGAATTTGGAAGTCTGGAAAATATGCCGATGAGGGAACTGACCAATAGAATGAACGATGCGCCAATTCATATCGGTAAAGGTCGAAAAATGTCCGATTACACGGACTCAATTGCAGAAATGAAAAAACTACTAACAGAATAAAAAAGGTGTAGCATATTGTGAACCGTTCTTTCATGAACGGACATGGTGCCTAAGTCAATAATGGCTAAAAAATCAATTGATATACCGCTCTATAAAAGGCTTTTTTGTTTCTTGTTCAATAATCGCTAATTCCTAATTTAATATTCGTGTTTGTTTTAAATAAATATCTAAGATGATTTGAACACTTTTGAAGCAATTAAAATTCATTAGTTTAGTAGTACATATAAAGTGGATATAGGAACCTCGGTGTTAATATCGATAAGTTAGCCACAAGTTAAATGAACAAACTATTTGAAGAACCACACCTGATTTTTTTACTCGCTATTCCAATTATAATTCTGGTTGGAATTTTGGGTGGAGATGCTATGTTAGATATAAATGTTCACGACACTTATTATGTTATTGCTTATTTACATTTAGCCATACTGATTTCAATCGTATTTGGACTAATAGGAACAGGATATTGGCTTATGGGAAAAGCGAATAGAAAACTATCAAAATGGCTGAATTGGACTCACATCGGACTGACTTTTGTCGGACCTTTAGTGGTATTGATTTTAGCTCAATTTTATCAGAGAGACATTATGGAATATGAATTCAATAATAATCTGACTATAGTCATAATGGTTATAATTATATTAGTGATTCTTGGGCAAATACTTTTTCCGATTAATATAATTTTAGGACTATTTAAAAGGAAAAATAAAACCAATGACTAACAACCTATAAAATCAATGCTAAAACCTGTCTCGATTTGAAACTTTCGGCTCGATTGCTTCGTCTGATTGTCCTGCGGATAATCACGCTCCCCAGCTCGTACTGTTTTTATGCAAGACGTTACAGATAATAATACAGCGCACAAAATGACTTGGTGGCAAATAATAATCGGACTAATCTTGACTTGGATAGTTTATCTCAAGACAAAAAAATATTTTGCGCATCGAAAAGCACTCGGACAGCGTGTGACAATTAAATATGCTGACCAGAACTATAACTTTGAGACAATTTTCCCAAAGACAGGAACAATAACAGACTTCATAAAAGTAGGCAAGCAAAGTATGTTCGTTCTCGACCTTGACAACTCATTTGGTTACGACAAAGGCGACTTTAAAAAAAATGTTATTACCGAGCGACACATTGGACGTTACATCGGAACAAAGGACGAAATTGACGTTCACGTTCTTTTGCCTAAAATGGAATTAACTAAGGAAAAATATTTGTTTAACGACTTTGACCATGTTGTATGGGCGACAGTAAAACCGAAAGAATGAAAATTACTGCCGCTAACAGCTATGTTTTCGTTGCGGCCGCAGGACGAACAATTAAACCCTATCAAAAGTTCGTAAGAAGCTAAAAATTATAAATATGAAGAATATCCAATATCTCGTAGTTTTCTTAGTCAATTTATTGCTTCTGAATTCTTGTTCAAAAGATGATGAAAGTGAGCCTTGCCCTCAAAATGAAAATAGTTCAATGAAAATTAATGGAGAGGAAATGCAATTTTATGTCATGGGTCGTGGTATCGACTCGGATAATGACGGCTCGGGACATACATTATTCTTAAACATAGTATCCGGAGAATTTTCTCCTGCACAAAATTCTTATT
>CAYTDS010000369.1:0-2376 GCA_964436555.1 uncultured Flavobacteriaceae bacterium
GGTGTGGCCTCTTTTGTACTAATTATGCTGTATGTAAATTATGAGCGTAGTTATGATAAATTCGAAGGTTCGGAAAATGTGTATCGTGTTTATATGGATTATTTGGAAGGCGGTGTTTTTACTCCCGGCGATGCACAGACCTATAATCTATCAGGACCAACATTAAAAAATGAGTTTCCTGAAATAATAGAGCAGGCAAGATTATCACAATTGGGTGAAATCACCTTTCGCTATGGCAACACGATTCTAGAAGAAGAAAATGGTTTTGTTGCAGATGATTCCTATTTTGAAATCTTCAATTATCCTTTAAAATCAGGGGAAGCCTTGAAAGCATTAAAAGAACCATATTCTATAGTTTTGACCGAATCGCTTTCAGATAAGCTTTTTGGTAGCGAAGACCCTATGGGTAAAACGCTCTCTGTCTTTTATGCCAGAACAGTAGCCCAGTTTGTGGTAACCGGTATATTAGAGGATATTCCCGGTAACACCCATATGAAAACGAATTTTCTAGTTTCGTTTAATACCATTCCAACTTGGGCCGCCTATGAAGGTATGCAGGATTTGAACTGGATGGCCAATGATTTTTTCACCTACTTAAAAGTGGATTCGAAGGCTGATATTGCATTATTACAAAAAAAAATTGTCAAACAAGATTTTTTAAATGACAAGGAAAAACGCCACAATATCGAACCTTTGCAAGATATCCACCTGTATTCTGACAAGCCTTATGAGGCCGAGAGCAATGGTAGTATCAGCAGGATAAGATTCTTATCAGCCATTGCGTTGATCATTTTATTGCTCTCTTGGTTGAACTATGTAAACCTTGCCAGTGCAAAATCCATGGAACGTGCCAAAGAAACCGGAATTCGAAAAGTAGTAGGAGCCCAGAAACCACAATTGATAATGCAGTCTCTTTTGGAATCTATATTGCTCAATGTCATTGCAGTGATTTTCGCCATTTTTATCGTGGTCCTGATTTTACCCGCTTTTCAAGAGTATGTTGGACAAAAATTTGAATTTGGGCTTGTTATCTTAAAAAGGCTATACCCTATTTTGGCATTTATACTATTGGGTGCAGTCGTTTCGGGCATATACCCTGCAATAGTTTTGAGTAACTATATGCCTGCAAAAGCTTTAAAAGGAAAACTTCAAGGTTCGCAAAAAGGAGTATTAATTCGAAAAGTCCTTATCACGAGTCAGTTCTTGGCAACTATCATTTTATTTGTTGGCACCTTAATAGTGGGAAAACAGATAAATTTCCTCAAAGAACAGCCGATAGGCGTAAGTCTCAATCAGGTTGTAGCGATCAAGGGAGATGTTGTGAGTGAAAAATCGGAAGCGGTAGGAAAGGGCTTTAGAAGCTTGGAGGCGGAACTGAAAAAATTGGCTATAGTAGAAAACTTTACAATGGCTTCTTCCTATCCGGGAGAGGGCTATAATAGTTTGTCATCTTCAAACTATATTGAATATCCTGATGGAAGAATTGATAAAAACACGGTACATCACACCTTTGTTGCAGGAAAGGATTATTTTGAACTTATGGGTATGGACTTCTTAGTTGGCCACACTTTTCTTTCCCCCGATGATGGAGATAGTGATGAGGTGGTAGTTAACAAAAAATTTGTGCAGACTATGGGCCTTTCCAACATGGAAGACGCACTGGGCAAACAAATTCATTTTTGGGGTTCCAAAAGAATTATTTCTGGGGTAGTGGATGACTACCATCATTTTGGTCTTAAGTATGCCATTACCCCAATGGTCATTCGCCAAGGATATGTTTTTGATAAGCAATTGATAAAATTGAGCGCAAGTGCTTCAACTGTGTTTGGCTTCCAAAATTCCATCGGGCAGATTCGAAAGATATGGAAATCCATTTTTCCTGAAAGTACATTTAACTATACATTTTTGGATAATCAGTTTCAATCCCAATATAACGAAGAGACAAAATTTGGAGCTGCATTCGGTATTTTTACAACCTTAGCAATTATTATTGCATTTTTAGGGCTTTTTGGACTAACTTATTACACAATAACACAACGCAAAAAGGAAATCGGTATCCGTAAGGTCAATGGCGCTACAATTACCTCCATTTTGTCCCTTTTGAATAAGGATTTTTTAAAGTGGGTAGCGCTTTCCTTTGTAATAGCTGTTCCTATTTCCTGGTATATAATGAACAACTGGTTGGAAAGCTTTGCTTATAGAACTACTATGGATTGGTGGGTCTTTGCCCTTGCCGGAATTTTAACCCTTGGTATTGCCATGCTAACGGTAAGCTGGCAGAGTTTTAAAGCTGCAACCCGAAACCCTGTGGATGCCCTAAGGGATGAATAATGATAAGCCTCCGTCAAAATTTAAGTTAAATATAACATTATGTAC
>CAYTDS010000370.1:0-2369 GCA_964436555.1 uncultured Flavobacteriaceae bacterium
CTTTTAGTCATTTCAACAGCTTCTTCCTCACTTACTTCCAATACCAAATCAACTTTAGCCGGGTTAAAAATTCGGGGCAAATATTCTTTGGGCCATTTCCTGATTCCTGGAATTTTCGCTTCATCCGTTGGCTGAACACCTACAATTTGAATGTTTTTATTTTTTTCTTTTAAGAAAGTAGAAGTACCCATAATTGTCCCGGTAGTTCCCATGGAGGAGACAAAATGAGTTATTTTTTCTTGTGTATCTCGCCAAATTTCAGGTCCGGTGGATTTATAATGTGCTTTCCAGTTGTCATCATTTCCAAATTGATTTAACATGATATATCCCTCATTGGCAACTTTAGCTTCTGCATAGTCTCTTGCGCCTTCAATACCTACATCTGAAGGGGTAAGTGTTACTTTCGCACCATAGGCTTTCATGGTTTGTACCCTTTCTTTGGTAGAGTTTTCCGGCATTACAAGTTCTATATTCAGGTTGTAGATTCCAGCAATCATTGCAAGTGCAATTCCTGTATTGCCACTAGTAGCTTCAATAAGTTTCGAAGATGTGGTAATATTACCTCTTTCCAAGCCACTTTTAATCATATTTAAAGCTGCGCGGTCTTTTACACTTCCTCCCGGATTAGTACCTTCTAATTTAAAAAAAAGAGTTACGTTTTTATTTTTGTTTAATACCCTGGATTTAACCATAGGGGTATTGCCAATTAAGTCTGCAATACTATGTGGCATTTGGGGTAGTTTTGATTTTAATTTCTGATGTTTGATAAACGGTGGAATTTGGAGGAACAGAAGCGGTAATAAACGCATTACCACCTATTACACTATTCGCTCCGATAATCGTTTTCCCTCCAAGAATGGTCGCATTCGCATAAATGGTTACATTACTTTCAATAGTAGGATGTCTTTTGGTTTTTCTTAAATGTTTTGCAACATAAAGACCCCCTAAAGTTACTCCCTGATAAATACGCACATGGTCCATAATCACAGCTGCCTCCCCAATAACCACCCCGGTTCCGTGATCTATAAAGAAAGATTTTCCAATTTTGGCTCCAGGATTAATATCAACTCCGGTTTGTCTATGCGCATATTCGGTCATAAGACGGGGAACCAAAGGGAATCCATCTTCATATAGTTCGTGCGCCAGTCTATAAATTGCGATAGCATAGAATCCCGGGTAGGCCAAATAAATTTCTTCAATAGAAGAAGAAGCGGGATCGCAATTAACAAATGCTTCTGCATCCAGATTTAACTTTTCTAAAATTTCAGGGAGTTTCACCACATAGTTATCCCAAACTTTTTTACAAGGTTGCTTTGTCTCCCAACATGCTAAGCTTACTAGCTCATCAAACTCTGTTTCCAAATGTTCTAAGTTTGCTTCAACAGGAGTTTCACTGTCAAAAAGCGTTAAAAAAAGGCGGTTGGTAAATTTTTCAGTCTGCTCCTTTAATCGATATTTGAGATTAGGCTGTTTTTTATGTTGGTTTATACTATCAATAATCGATTTTTTATTCATGTAAAAGGTTTGTTAACGCTTCAAAAATAACCATTATTTCCAAAGCAAATGGGCTAAAATGGTTAACTTTAGCTTAAAATAATTGGTACAACAGTCGTATGAAAAAGCCAATACTATCTAAAACCGTATTTGAATTTTTAGAAAAGCTGGAAAAGAATAATAACAAAGAATGGTTCTCTGAACACAAGGAAGCTTTTAAAGCAATAGAAGTAGAGGTGAAGCAATTTTACCAAGCAGTAGCAAAAGACTTAAAACTTCATGACGAAATAGAAAAAGTAAAGCTATTTAGGATTTATCGGGATGTACGATTTTCCAAGGATAAAACCCCGTATAAATCACATTTTGGAGGCTCTTTCTCCAGAGCCGGAGTGCGGTTAAGAGGAGGATATTATTTACACCTTAAACCGGGAGGCAGTTTTATAGCAACCGGATTTTGGGAACCCAATACCGAAGATCTTTTTCGCATTCGAAAGGAACTAGAAATGGACACGTCCCATTTTAAAGCCGTGACAAATGAAGAGGATTTTAAAGAAGTTTGGGGACTTTTACAAGGGGAAGAATTGAAGACGGCACCTAAAGGCTTTGAAAAAGAGCATCCGGACATCGACTTAATTAGAAAAAAACAATTTATTTTTGTTCGAAACTACACGGATGAGCAGGTATTTTCGGAGGATTTTATAACAGACATCGGCCATTCTTTTCAAATGATTCGACCCTATTTTGATTTGATGAGTGATATTTTAACCACCAATTTAAATGGAGAGTCGCTTTTAAACTAGCACAGGCACTTCAAAAAACTGTATTTGATCTTTTAGACGCTCAATTACCATATTCATCATCCTTTTATTTAAAGC
>CAYTDS010000371.1:0-2369 GCA_964436555.1 uncultured Flavobacteriaceae bacterium
AGTAATAGGACAACAAAACCTACTCCCACGTACAATGACCATTCTACATCCACTCTGTACTGATAGTCCTGTAGCCATCTGTTTATGCTCCAATACGATATTGGAGTAGCTATAATAAAAGCGTAACTCACCAGCACTATAATGTCTTTTGAAAGCAAGGCGATTATTTGTGCTCCTGAAGATCCCAATACCTTGCGAATTCCTATTTCTTTTGTCCTTTGGTTGGTTGTATACATCACAAGACCAAGCAATCCAAGACAACTTATAATCATACAAAGTCCTGTGGCCCATTTTAATAGACGAATGATATTTTGCTCGGTCTTATAGAATGCCGCAACGGACGCATCAAAAAAAGTGTAGTTAAACTCATTGTCCGGATAGATTTCTTTATATAATCTCTCTATACTGCTCAAAGCCCGCTGCCATGACTCCGTGTCCTTTCCCCTTGGAGGTAAGGCAATATGCAGCGTATAACTATTTGACAAGGAGTTGGAAAAAACCAGCGGCTTTATGGCTTCTTGGGTAGATTTAGTATGAAAGTCCGCAACCACGCCAACGATAGGAATATGTAGACCATCTATTTCCAGTAGTTTACCAATGGCGTCCTTGGCATTTTCAAATCCAAGCCATTTGGCATAGGTCTCATTGATAATATATTCTTTAGTCTCAAAGCTCTTTTGCAAAAAGGAGCCGGCTACAAGGCGCATTTTATAGATATCAAAATAGGGGGTGTCTGCAAATTTGGTTTCCACCATGGTTTCCATAATTTTTCCCTCATCACTGTATTTTATGGTTCTGGTGTTGGTACGGGTTGATGCAGGTGGAGAACTTCCCAGACTTAACTGTGCTATTTCCGGGACTTCCTTTAATTTATCAAGTAACACAAACCTCCTGTCATCTATTTCAGTGGAAAAAATATTCATTTCAACATCGAGGAATACGATAGCATCTTTCTTATACCCTAAATCCTTATTAATGGAATAATGAATTTGATTGCCCATGGCCAAAGTGCCGACAAGTAGTACTTGGGTTATCACAAATTGGGTGATAGTTAGCGTTCTTCTCAGCCAGGTTTTTCGGGAACGACCGCTGTCCTCAAATGTCTGGTTTTTTAGTACAGAAACCGGTTTGAATTTGGAAAGCACCCATGCAGGGTAAAATCCGGAAAGCAGACTAAGAGTAAATAGTAAAACAACGAGGAACAACCATACATGTGGCTGATTGAGGGTATCGAAAGAAACGCCAACGGGTATAAAATCGCTAAATAGTTGCATCAATAGCGGGCTTAGGGCTACAGACAGCAGGGTAGCGATTAAAGTGCAGAGAAATGTTTCGCTCAAAAACTGATATACCAAAGTGCCCTTGCTTCCTCCCAATGTTTTTCTTATTCCAATTTCTTTGGCCCTTTGACTTGCTTTTGCAGTAGTTAGGTTAATAAAATTAATACACCCCAATCCCAAGAGGAAAGCAGCTATTGCAAGTAAGGAAAAGAGTACCGATTTGTTTGCCGGTATGCGGTCGGATCCCTCAAAGATGCCATAAACGGGATTAAAGTGGATATCCACCAAGGGTTGCAGAAAATGTTTGGTGTTATCTTTTGTATCCTTAGCTTCTCTTTCACGATATCTATTTCTTAAATCGACTAACCGGCTTTCTATTTGCTTAGTGTTTGCATCTGCGGATAGTTTAATAAAAAGTTGGGAATGGCTGTCAATGCCACTCCATTCGTCCCAACTCCGTTGGGATTTTAATCCGGCAGCTTCGATGGTAGCCCTGGATATAAATTCTTTAAACGTAAAATCCGTTACCTCTTCAAGGTCTTTTACGATGCCCGAAACGACTACCTGAATACTATCTTCATAGATTATTCTTTTTCCCAATACTTCTTGGGGGCTTAAACTGGGAAAATAGACCTTCGCCCGGCTGTTTGTTAGGACGACTCTATAGGGATCTTTCAACGCCCCTTGGGGAGATCCTGCAAGCCACTGATATTGAAATATATCGAAATACCCTTCATCTGTATATATAATATTTTTTTGTCTATTAAACAGGATGGGAGATTTATTCTGTGTTGTGGGAATGGAGACTTTGAGGTCGTAATTGGTTAAAATGTGCGTTGCATTTTCTACTCCAACCACCTCTTTTATATGGGTCGCCGTGGGTACCGGCACTCCAGAATTATTCACTGTAAGGTCAGGGAATTCAACTTCGGACACCACCCTGAATATGGTGTCCTTGTCCTTGTGGAACTGTTCAAAACTAAATTCGTGTTGCACGATGAGATAGATCACTAATGCCGCACTAATGCCAATAGCCAAGCCGCCAATATTGATGCTTGAATACACCTTGTTCCTTATTAAGTTTCGCCA
>CAYTDS010000372.1:0-2368 GCA_964436555.1 uncultured Flavobacteriaceae bacterium
AAAAGCGAATTTAATATCAGAAATGACCTGAATGCATTTGACTATTTGCTCAATCTTCCAAATTTTGACTTTACTGTGATGCCTTTGGAGGCTGCTTACCCTTTGCAATTTCAGAGAGATGATACTTATGCTCGTTTAAACGATAATATTGAAATAGAAAAAATACTTTCTGACCGCTGGAGAGAACATAATCCTCAAGATACTATGAGAATAATGTGGGACTTAGCCTTGGTAGAAGCATATTTAAATCCGCATTTAGCAAAGATGAAAGTCACTAAAACGCCTCCCGAAAATACAAAAAGAAAAATCAATGTATATTCTAAAATAGACGTGCGTGCCTTGACTGAAGATTTTTGGACTAACCTAAAAGAACAGAAATAATATGGATAAAATACTTATTATCGGGAGTTCAAACACCGATATGGTAATAAAAACGGCTCGATTTCCTATGCCAGGAGAAACCATAATTGGAGGTGATTTTTTTATGTTTCCAGGGGGTAAAGGTGCCAATCAAGCAGTGGCTGCGGCACGGCTAGGTGGCGATGTCTGCTTTATTTGCAAGGTTGGAGGCGATATTTTCGGGCAAAAAGCATTGGAAGGATTCATTAATGAGAAAATAGATACCCAATACTCCATCACGGCTACAGATTTAACATCAGGGGTGGCACTCATTATTGTCAATGAGGTCGGTGAAAACGAAATAGTAGTAGCACCAGGGGCAAATAATCGGCTTTCAAAATTTGATATTGATAACTCACAAGCTGCTATCACAGCATCAGATATTGTGCTTTTACAGCTTGAAAACCACATCGAAACAGTTGAATATGCTATTAATAAGGCGGCAATAGCTGGTAAGAAAGTGGTTTTAAATCCAGCACCAGCCCAATCGATATCACAAGGAGTTTATCGATCATTATTTTTGATTACTCCAAACGAAACCGAAGCCCATCTATTAACAGGAATAAGTGTTTACGACATTGAAACTGCTGAAACTGCTGCACAAGTGCTACTCGATAGTGGCGTTCAAAATGTAATAATAACGATGGGTTCAAAAGGAGCGTTTTTTAAAAATGCGATTGATAAAATATTTGTCCCCGCTCAAAAAGTGAAAGCAGTAGACACCACAGCCGCAGGCGATGTTTTCAATGGAGCATTGGTAGTGGCTCTTTCCAAAGGTCTGGGTTGGTACGAAGCAATTACATTTGGCAATTCAGCAGCAGCGATTTCTGTGACACGTATGGGAGCCCAAGCTTCCGCACCTTATTTAGAAGAATTAAATTAAAATCAATACTATGTATATTATTGAAACTTACCCTTTGGCAGTATTTTTCTGCGTTATTACAATGATATGTTGGGGCTCGTGGGCCAACACCCAAAAACTAGCCGCCGGCTCATGGCGTTTTGAGTTGTTTTATTGGGATTATGTCATCGGTATTTTGTTTTTATCTCTCCTATTTGCCTTTACCCTCGGTAGTATAGGTGAGGGCGGACGAAGTTTTATCGAAGATTTGGCTCAAGCCGACAAGGCAAACATTGGTTCTGCCATTTGGGGCGGTGTACTCTTTAATGCTGCTAACATTTTGCTTGTTGCGGCTATAGCTATTGCGGGTATGTCAGTGGCTTTTCCAGTCGGCATTGGCTTGGCATTGGTCGTAGGGGTTATTGTAAACTACCTGGATGCTCCTGTTGGAAATGTTACGTATATGTTCGCAGGCGTGGGCCTAGTCACCTTGGCTATCCTACTTAATGCAAATGCCTATCGCAAATTATCAACTACTACTGGCGGTGTCTCTACCAAAGGCTTGGGTCTGTCTGTAGTGGCAGGTCTTTTAATGGGCTTTTTCTACAAATACGTTGCCAATGCCATGTTTCCTGATTTTAACCAACCCATTGCCGGCAAACTTAGTCCTTATACAGCAGTAGTGTTTTTCGCCATAGGTATCTTTTTAAGTAATATTATTTTCAATACCTTATTAATGCGTCGGCCATTTGTGGGTACTCCTGTTAGTTATGCGGATTATTTTAAAGGAAAACTAAAGACACATTTGGTCGGTGTTCTAGGTGGTATCATTTGGTGTATTGGCATGTCTTTTAGCATTATAGCATCTGACAAAGCTGGCCCTGCTATTTCTTATGGTTTAGGTCAAGGTGCTACAGTGGTAGCAGCGATATGGGGAATATATATTTGGAAAGAATTTAAAGATGCCCCAAAAAGCGTTAATAACTTACTAAATATCATGCTAATCTGTTATTTAATTGGGTTGGCTCTTCTAATTTTTGCCCGATAAATTAATAAGAAATTTTATAGTTAGATACAAAAAGTCCGAATCGCTAACATGGTATTTATGAAAGACTGGCAGATGGAAGT
>CAYTDS010000373.1:0-2355 GCA_964436555.1 uncultured Flavobacteriaceae bacterium
AATTTTCCGGTTGCATCATCAATTACCAAAACCCAGTCATGACCGTTCCCTGAGGTTGGCGGGGTAATACTTTTAACATCGGTCTTTATTATGGATTGTACCTCATATGCATTTCCGGTTCTGGGATCATACCACCACAGACGCAGTGTATCTCCCGTTAATTTAGAAAAATCCAAAATGGTTGTTAATCCGGTTGGAAAGTAAACCATGGCATAAGAACCTTTACTGTCTCTTGTTGCAGTTACATACGAAGTGTTTTCATTTTGTGGTGTTTTTACCATAGATTGATCCGGAATTCGGGTTATATACGGTCTGGAAAGAAATAGGTTTTTCAGATGCTTTACCTGATTGGCCATGGGCAAGTCTAATGCTTTTGGCCATGGTCTCGGGGGATTATTAACAGGCTCTTTATCTAAGTTATACATTTGCCAAACATTATGACAGCCATATGTTTGCCCAAATGCGCCGGCAAAGACATTCCAGTACATAATACGTCGAATATCATCCGGTGTACTGTACCCATTTTCTCTGGCATTAAAACAATAAGGATGATCTTCATAAAGCGGTTCTCCATCCAATACCGGTTTTACAATTTCCAGGTTATAGTCATGCGTAATTGATTTATACGTACTTTTATTTGGGCAATGACCAGTTTGATGCATATTGAAATCCAACCATTTTTCTGAATGAAACCAGGTTGAGGATCCACCATCTTCTTTGGGTTGGGGGTGATAGCTCATTAAGGTATTCTCATAGCCTCCCGCCGCTTCCGCAATACCCTCTGCCATTTCGTTCCAAATGGCGATATCATCACTATCCGGGCGTGGGTTTCTATCCCCTCCAATGATCCAAATAATATTGTTGTAATCCTGGTAACGACTTCCCATCCACCTACCAAAATTGCGCGCATTTTTAGGTGTAAAAATTTCGGGACCGGCACCCCATTTATCTTTAAAAACTTTATCGCCCCAGGTAGGTAATAAGGCAATGTATAGTCCTAAGCTGTCAGCCTTTTTTATGATATAATCTACATGCTTAAAATAATTTGCATTAGGTTTAAGTGGGTCGTTATTTTCAAGAGGTTTTTCCCCATACGGATTGGGTGTATTTAAACCGTCCAATTCAGCTAGTGCTACCGCTTGTATCACATTAAAACCCTGTTCTGCCCTTTTGGTAAGATACATTGTAGCCTCCTCCCGATTGCAACGATGAAAAAGTTCCCATGCAGTATCGGCTAGCCAAAAGAAAGGTTTGCCCTCCTCGGTAATCAAAAAACGCCCATTTTCACTAACCTTTAGACGTTGGGCTGTTGTATTAAAGTATGTTAGAAACAGAAGGACGAAGAAAAAAAAGCGATACATAGAGGTTTGGTTTGTAGTTTTAGAAATGTTTAAGTAGTAATCCTTCCAGATTAAATAGGTTCCATATTACGGTTTTACTTTCCATATTTTGTCTGCAGCTTCCAAATAGGAGGCTAGTGCAGCGGAGCCATACCAGTTATATGTTTCTGCTGCTAAAAGACCCACTTGAATAGCCGGATCAGTTTCCAGTATTGCATTAGCCTCTTCCAAGGAGGTTACATTTAGAATAAAAATTCCCCGGTAGCTGTTCTCATTTTTTCCAAGTGGACCGGCGACAATTAGTTTACCTTCTTCCACTAAGCGACCAATATTGTTCATGTGACCTGCAAAGGCAGTATTGATTATGGTTTCATCAGTGGTTGTATTCTCCCCACTTTTTAAGATGACTAAAATGTAGCTTTTCATGCCATAATCATCTGCACCTAAAGTACTTGCTAATTCACCATCATATTTTGGGTTTGGAGTTTGTGCTGGCAATAGCAAACTAAAAAATGTAGCTAAAATTATTATGGAGATTGATTTCATATGGGTAATTTTCAAATTGTTTTAAAGTTACACTTTAATTTTATTGTTCTTCTATGATTGATGTTCCTGCCGACTCATCCCCGGAAGTCCATTTCCATTGTTCATGTAGCCGTATTTTCCCATTGGGTAATACTTCCGGTGTGGAAGTGCAAGTCCCTGTCATGAGTTCCCCGTAGACATTCACTTGGTGGTAATGCATGTCTATACAACAGTTTTCATCAATCAAACCCAGCAAATGCCCATATTTAATTTTCCCTCCCGAATACTCCGATGTAACTATATTTCCTTCTTGTTTGTAAACAAAAACAGTTTCACCTGAAGTTTCGCTGTTTGCTGTGTTCTGTATTGGTTTAAATATTCGGTTGTTGTAATTTATCATACTAAATATGTTTTCCTTATTTCCCGCAATTCCAAGTTAGACATACATATTGTAATTGGATTATCCCCCGTAAATAGGAATTCCATTTTT
>CAYTDS010000374.1:0-2348 GCA_964436555.1 uncultured Flavobacteriaceae bacterium
GTGGCTTTTTGTCTCAACGCTCTAATCTTTAATTCGCCCATTTTATAGGATATAGCCTGTCCGGGCCAAGCGATATAGCGATCTATCTCTGTATTTACTTCGTGCGTAGAAAGCGCGGTATTAGACGCCATATAGTCCACCGCTTGCTCTCGCGTCCACCCTTTTGCATGAATCCCTGTATCTACTACTAGTCTACAGGCACGCCACATTTCATAGGTTAGTTTTCCAAATTCTTCGTAGGGTGTAATATAGATCCCCATTTCATTAGCCAAAAATTCGGTGTATAAGGCCCATCCTTCGCCGTATGCCGATAAATACATATTTTTTCTGAAGTTGGGAATACTATCGCCCAATTCCTGATTCAGGGATATTTGTAAATGATGGCCCGGCACTGCTTCATGGGCTGTAAGTGATGGTAAAACATATAAGGGTCTACTCTCTAATTTATAGGTATTTACCAAATAATAACCCGGTTCTGTTTCACTGGAAGAACCGGAATATCTGCCTCCTGTATATTTGGGAGCTATGGCATCCGGAACCTTTATAACCCCATAAGGTTTTCGAGGTAAGATCGTAAAGTATTTCGGTAATTCCGCGTCGATTCTTTTTGCAATATTTCGAGCCTCCTTTAAAAGTTCATCTCCGGTGGTCGCATAAAATTGCTTGTCGGTTCTCAAAAAAGTCAAGAATTCGGCAAAACTCCCTTGAAAGTCAAGCTTTTTGATAATTCTTTCCATCTCGGCTTTAATCCGTGCCACTTCTTTCAGACCAATTTCATGTATATCGTCGGCCAAATAGCGATCGGTTGTAGTGTAATAATTAATTCTATTCTGATAATATGCTTGCCCATTCGGGGTTTCTGATATGCCAATAGTTTCCCGGGTCTGAGGTATGTATTCCTGCTCAAAAAATTGCTTTATTTTTTTAAAAGAAGGTACTACTTGGTGTTCTATTGCCTGCATTGCCGCTCCCAGAAGAGAATCTTTTTGCTGTGCACTTAAGCTTGCAGGCAAGTCCAAAAAAGGTGAAAAAAAATTACTTTGGGTGTAGTCGGCAACAATATGGGCATCATAGGTAGATTCATAACCTTTAAAGATGACTTTGGGTTGAGAGTGCCCTTGCCGCAATCCCTCCCGTAAAAGTACCAGATGCTCGTCGGTAAATTGGGGTATAGCATGTAGAACCTTCAAATACCTTTTTGCATCAGAATAACTTAAAATAGGTTTTACTCTGTAATTCAAATTAAGGTGAAAACCCTGATCGGATTGAATGGGATTTAAGTAGGCTTTAAAATGGTATTCATCTACCCGATCCTGAAGCGAAAATCGCAAAAGCTGCAAGGAAATATGTTCTGTTTCAGTAAGGGCTCCGGCATCTATCGAATCCAATCGAGCTAGTTGCGTTTTGGCAAATTCAGCGTCTTTTTCTTCTAAAGCGGAATCATATCTGCCTAGTGGATAAGCCTCCCTATCATATAGCTTGAAAGCTTCCACAGTGGCTATAACTTCTTTTAACCAATCGGCGTCATTATTTATTTCCTTGAGGGAATATGATCCCATTAGCATCATCATAAGGATTACGCCTATCATTTTTAATTTCACCATTTTGTGATATGCAGCCTTAGATTTTTGCATTGGTATGCTCACCATTTACAATACGCATAATTTTTAAAGGGTTATCATTTTTCAGGGCATCAGGTAAAAGTGCCTGAGGCCAGTTTTGCATGGCAATAGGCCGTACCCAACGTTTTATTGATGAAGTGCCTACGGAGGTAAAGCGACTATCTGTAGATGCGGGAAAAGGACCCCCGTGTTGCATAGACGGACAAACTTCTACACCTGTAGGTACACCATTAAAAATAATACGCCCTACCCTACTTTGGAGTGCGCTAATACTCTCCGTATACGTCTCCATATCTACATCATTCCCCAGGATGGTCCCGGTTAACTGTCCTTCCAAATGTTCTAAAACCGCAGTTACCTCATCGGTATCAGAGCATTGCACTACAATAGAAAAGGGACCAAATACCTCACGGTGCAGCGTTGGATTACTTAAAAAAACAGAACCTTCTACCGTCAACACTTTCTGTTGTGCATAATTGGGTTGTGCGTCAGCACTGTATTCAGCCACCACTGCAACACCTTTTTGCCCCGATAGTTCCTTTTTATTCTTTTCGAATGCTTCATGAATATTTGGATGCAACATGCAAATGGGATCTATTTTGGAAATCTCAGTACCCAAGATATCAATAAAATCATTTAAACCTTTACTTTTAATTCCAACAATCAAGCCCGGGTTAGTACAAAATTGTCCAGCTCCCATGGTAATGGAACCTGCATATTGTGCCG
>CAYTDS010000375.1:0-2342 GCA_964436555.1 uncultured Flavobacteriaceae bacterium
TTTTCCAAATCTTTTACCACAATCTCTAATTTCCCATCATTATCCATATCGATAAAATCGATGTCAGAAGTACCAAAAACAGGAAAGTTAGGAATAGAAATGCCGTTGCTGTCAAACAGGTACACTAGTTGGTTTTGGGTATCGGTAACAGCAACGTAAATTTTATTGTTAATAAGAAATATTTTAGGTTTGGTATAGACTCCGAGTTCTAGGGTTACTTTTTTATCTTTAATTCGCAATGTATTATCATTCATAACCACGAGGGTTCTACTGGTTGCATCTAATCCATGATCTTTGCTGAGGTCCAGATTGGTTTTGGTTAATTTTCCGGTATCGTCAATTTGAAACAAGGTTCCTTTGGTATCTGTTAATGTAATTTTGTCATTGTATAAGAATACACGGTTTTCTGAGAATTCTATTTTCTCGGAAATAGTAAGCCGCGATTCTCCCAGACGATTTAAGACTTTTAGGTTTCCGGTCGATTCTTTAAAGACCAAAAAATCTTTCTTATTTACTCTAAAATGTTCTGGAATACCAATTATTGGATTTTCAAATTGGGTCGCTTTAAATCCCTTTACAATTTCGCCTTTGCTATCGTACATTGAAATTTTTGCACCCTGGCCTACCACAAATCGGTAGTCTTTTTTATTATCATAGTCAAAAACAGCGAGTGGACTGAGATTACCTCCTTCGTAAGTTTTAGGGAAGGGTTTTACATCTTCACCATTTCTATCTACAATTAAAAATTGATTATCTGTTGTAAATGCCAATTGTAGGCGCCCGTTTTTATAAATATCAATTTGTTCTATAGTGCCTTGTATTTTTGAGTCTAAAGGCTTTTTCCAAAGCACTTTTCCTTCTGTTGAAATTAAGTAGAGGCTATTCTCTTTATCCTGTACAACAATTTCCTTTTTTCCGGTTCTGTGATTAATTACAAATTGGGGGCTTGTAGCAATTTCTGCATCTAGTTGTATGGAGAAGAGTGTTGAGGTGGTGTTCGATTTAATTTCTTTTTCAAACTTATGAATAAGTATATTGGAGTGGTAAAATCCGACATCTGTTACGAGTTGCATGGCAAATGCATATTTGGACAGATCGGCATTTTTAATATTGTTTAGAAGGTCCTCTGATGCTTCATTTGTAAGGTGTTGCTCAATACCACCTGCATTTGCAATGAAGAGTATTGTAGATTCATCTGCCAACAAATCCATTGCAGTGGTATACACCGCAGATTTTTCAAAGGTTGCACCACTTTTAAAATTGGTAATAATAGTTTGTAAAGTCTCCTTTTCTTTTGAAAAAATGAAGGCGTTTTCAATTATAGTATAGAAGTTGGCTTCAAATTTTTGGATAAGTGGGTTGAAATATAAATTTAAGAAATCGGTTTGGGATAGTTCAACTATTAAATTCCCTTGGTAGTCTACAGCATTTTTTTCCAGACCATCTAAAAAGTCAGCAATCTGTTCGGAGTTGTAGGCATTTAAAACTATGGCTTTTTGACTCCCCATGTAAATTTCACCAATTTCATCAACACTATTAAAAAGAGTATCCATAACTACTGCTTTGTCCAAATAGCGCTGTTGGTTTTTTACAAAGAGGTCAATTTCTTTATACGTATAAGATAGTATGGCATTGGCGCTAATTGGGGCAAAAAGAGGCGTTCTGTTGTTTACCGGACTGGTACCTTTAAAAAGATTCACAAAGCTTTTAACAGAATCATTGGATATACTTATACCACTCAAATTAAGGTGGTTCTGACCCATATCCAAATCCAGTGAAATGTAATCTGTAAGACCTGAAATTTCTTTTGTTGTCCCTGTTTTTAATACTGATGATAGTAAAGAGTTACTGTTTTTAGCATTGATAGCTATATTTGCAGATTTTCCGGTGTTACCAATTTGGAGTAATTTAGTAAGCTGTGGATCTGCTTTTAGAACCTCTTTATTGCGAATTATGTTCTCAAGAAGTAGTTGAGAAGAACTAATAATAATTTTTTCATCTATTACCGTAGTGTAAAGAAGCGTACCTTCTATATCGTATTTATCTATACTTCGGTTTTCGTAGGTAAAAGTTTCTACCGATTTTTCGGTTACGGCATCTAATTGAAATAGCTCAGCATCAATTTTGGTGATATAAACAAGCTCAAAACTTTCCTTTCCTAACTCCACAAAACTCAGGAGACTTTCGGATTTGGGTTGTATGTATTGCAGTGCTTTTATTTTTTGGAAGATTTTCTTGTAAACTCCTCCTTTTTCCAATTTGGAAAGAAAATCATTGTTTTTTAGTTCACTTTTAAAAGCAGCGTCATCATTGATTCGAATTATTATAGTTGCGTTTTTGGG
>CAYTDS010000376.1:0-2331 GCA_964436555.1 uncultured Flavobacteriaceae bacterium
CACCAACTGTTTTAAATTAAACTGGACTCATATTTTCCAAATTCCGATAATAAGGCATTAACTATGGCATAATTGTCATTTGTCAATTCCTTACGAACCTGATTCTTAGTTAAAGAGCAACCGTGTATTACTATCATTAAAAAAAATACTTATAATTACATATAGTGCCCAAGGCACCACTGCGGTTAAATCTCTCATTTTGTATGATATTTTGGATTTCCTGTTTTTCTTTAGTCGTTTTAGCTCCATAAACGGTTGAGGTTTCTAGCCCGCCCCAAGATAGTTTTTTATAATAGTCCATAGGCTTGGAGTAATTATCCCAAACCGCTAAGGAAATGGCCATGGCATCTACATATTGCAAAATAAATTGATGGTGGGTTAAATTATCCGCCCTAATTCTGAATCTTGTGTAATTAGCATGTAAGAATTGAAGTTCCATTGCCTTGTCGGTAGTTCGGTTGCTTTTAAGTATGAAATTAACAAAAGCATGTATACTTTCATGGATAATGGTCTTGGCAACAAAAAGGGAAGTGCCATTTTTTGGAAACGGCTAGATTAATAGAACGGACAAGCCAATCTTTTAACCAACAAAAAATTAATTAAAAAAATCAAAATTGAAACCTAAAAAACGTAAAAAAAGAAGGGGTCTTTATAAATTTGGTCTAGAAAAGTAAGTGAAAATAATAAAGACCCTTCTTGTTTTAATCAGTAGTCAAATATTTTTCCCAAAACAAATGCCTTGGATACCAAGTTCCATCCTTTTCGGTCAAAATGACAATTGAAATTGGCTCGTGTTTTGTGGCCTTCATTCTAAATATAGCTATATTTTTAATAATAATTGGTTTGGAAAGTGTCCAATATTCAGCTCTCTTTAAAGATTTTACAGGCTCAATTTCTTGAAGTTCTTCTTTTTCCAATTTGTGAATTTTCAGGTTTTCAACCTGTGCTTTAAACTCATTCAAAAGTTCTTGCGGCAATAACATCTCCAATTCATTTTTTGTTAAATTGAAACGATTAAAAAAACCTTCACTTTCCATAAATTCAATTTCCAAATATTGACCCCATTTCCTATCTTTTGATGTTTTGTAATAAAAAGGGACCTTAATGTTCGTGCTATCTCTAAAATATGCGTCTATAACGGCATATTCATCATTATTGAGTGATTTATTATTAATAAACCGACCAGGAGAACAAGAGGTTACAATACTAAAAACACATATTATTTTAATTACACTTTTTGCCCAAGGCACCACTGCGGTTAAATCTCTCATTTTGTATGATATTTTGGATTTCCTGTTTTTCTTTAGTCGTTTTAGCTCCATAAACGGTTGAGGTTTCTAGCCCGCCCCAAGATAGTTTTTTATAATAGTCCATAGGCTTGGAGTAATTATCCCAAACCGCTAAGGAAATGGCCATGGCATCTACATATTGCAAAATAAATTGATGGTGGGTTAAATTATCCGCCCTAATTCCAAATCTTATGTAATTAGCGTGTAAGAGTTGAACTTAGATTTTTCGTTAACTGCTCAAAAAACAAAGTTATCTATTAAAGTTCAATACTCAGGAGTACAAACTCTTGAAGGTTGGTTCCTTGTGTTGCTTATTGTTGCTAGTACGAAGTTGTAAACTGTGCACAGCGGATCTTCATTTTAGTAAAGTATTAAACGTTCACAATAAGTGTATCTTTGAGCCCATTTGCCATCTATTTTTTCCAATATGTGAATTTTTATTTCATCCTCTCTTTTTCTTTTTCCAAAAGATATTTGTAGAATGGCTATATTATCAATGATTATTGGCTTGGAAATTTTTTGAAATTTAGCCTTTTCAAGAGATTTCACGAGAGCTATTTCTTTTTTTAGCCTAGTTTCTTGCAATTTATAAGATTTTAATCTCTTCACTTCATTTTTGAACTTGGCAATTAATGGTTCTGGAAACAAATCTTCTAGTTCTTTTTTTGATAGTACATCGAAGATAGGAAGACAGCGTTCGTTAAGCATGGTATCTATATTTATGTAATTATCCCAATCATTGTCATTCGATGTCTTATGATAAAGTGGCATTGGTTTTTCCAACAAATTGTATTCCGCATTAATTACATCATACTCATCTTTGGATAAATCATTTTTGCTTTGATTTTTTGTTGCAGAACAACTACAAATTAATAACAACAAGGATATACTTCTAATTACATTTTTTGCCCAAGGCACCACTGCGGTTAAATCTTTCATCTTGTATTATTTTTTGAATGGCTTGTTTTTCATTTTCCTTAAATGCCTTATATGCAGACGATGTTTCCAACCCGCCCCAAGATAGTTTTTTATAATAGTCCAT
>CAYTDS010000377.1:0-2327 GCA_964436555.1 uncultured Flavobacteriaceae bacterium
AGTTCATTGTTGTTTTATAGGCAAATCCTTCGAGCCATTTGTTCATTGCGTACCAAGAGATTGGTAAGGCGATAAAAAATGCCAGTCCAATCCATTTCACAAAATCTTTATTTAAAATAGATAAAATTTGTCCAATAGTTGCCCCGTTAACTTTTCTAATGCCGATTTCTTTTTTTCTTTGGAGAATAGTGTATGATGTAAGTCCGAATAGTCCCATGGAGGCTATGAGTATTGCCAGAATGGTAAAAATTTGAAAAGCGGATCCGAAAGATTTATCCTCTTTGTATTGTGCTTCAAAATTTTGGTCTAAAAATGTATAATTGAAGGTGCTTTGGGGAAAAATTCTATTCCATTCCGATTTGATTTTTGAAATTGAAGACTCAAAACCGGCTAGGGAAGTTGCAGAAGAATCTAGTTTAACTAACAGATTGTTTACATCGCTTTCATATCGTATAATCATTGGTAATATTGGACTTTTCAAACCAAAATGATAGTAATCCTTAATTACTCCTGTTACCCTCCAATCATTACCCCAAAAAGTCAAATTTTTATTTAGAATCTCTTCTGGGTATGAAAACCCCATATTTTTTATAAAGGTTTCATTAACCACAACCTGTCTACCCTTACCAACAGATGACGGAAGAAAAGTTCCCCCGGCCAAAAATTTAATGTCTACTAGGTCAAAATAATTAGGTTGTACATGGTACGTGTAAAGTATTTTCTTATCTTCTTGTCTTCCATCGGGCAGTAATAGTCCACGGGTAGAAGATAGATTATCAAAACTATCTCCAGGATATGTTTGTGCAATTGCCACTTGTTTCACAAACGGTAATTTTTTCAGATTTTCTTCTAGCACTTTATAATCATTGGTTAGGAGAGAATCCGCTTTTGTTGTTACGACTTCACCCTTTAATGCAATAACCTGATTAATGTTTGTGCCTATTGGCTGACTTTCCAAAAAACTGATTTGTTTAGAAACCACAATAGTGCCGATCAATAAAAAAATAGTTGCTAAAAACTGAGTAACGATAAGACCTTTTCGAATTGTCAACCCTTGTTTTGAAGTCCGTAATTTTCCTTTTAGTGCTTTTGCAGGGGAATAGCTACTTAATAACAATGCAGGATATAGACCTGCCAAAATCATACCTCCCAATAGAAACAGAAAATAGGGCAAAAGGCCGGGAAGGCCAGTTAAACCAATACTAAGTTCTTTCCCTATCATTACATTATAAATAGGTAACAACATTGCAACCAGAACCATGGAAATTGAAATGGCGATAAAATTGAGTAAGAGCGATTCAATTAAAGATTGGAGAATCAACTCTGATTTTTGGGCTCCAGACACCTTACGTATGCCTGCTTCTTTTGCGCGTTCCAAAGATTTTGTTGCAGAAAGGTTTACGTAGTTTAGCCAAGAAAGAACAAGGATAATGAATGCAATGGCTGTTAGGAATTTAATTCGTGTTACACTACCGTTCGCCGAAACTTCATAAGTTTTATTTGAATACAAATGGATATCCTCAATGGACTCAATATTGTGCCTTTCTTTCTCATCTTCTTTAAAATTGCTATTAATGATTTTTTGGCGTAAAAGATCCGGATTTGCATTTGGATCAAGTTTAAGAAAGGTATAGTAATTGTTTGCATTCCAATTGAGTTCGTGTGCTTGCGGACCCCAATCTGTCCAAGTTTTTTCTGTTTCGTAAGAAATTAAAAAAGTGTTTCTGTAGTGAGTGGTTTCTGGAATATCGTCCATAATTCCGGTAACCGTAAGGATGGCCTCTCGACCATCACTAAAAGCAGAAACTGTCTTGTGAATAGGATTTTCAATTCCAAATAGCTTTTGTGCAAATGATTTTGAAAGGACTATGGAATATGGTTTTAAAAGAACAGTTTCTTTGTTCCCTTTTAAGAGAGGATATCTAAAAATATTGAAATAAGATGGATCTGCCAAAGAGCCCAAAGGTTGCTCCAATATTCGGTCGCCTAGCTTAAAGGTCATTTTTTCAAAGTAGAATAAACGAACGTAATCCAACACTTCTGGGAATTCATTCTTTAAAGACGGACCGGTCAAATTATAGCTTTGTGCATCGCCAGCAACAAACTCGTTACCCTCCAAATTATCTATATAGGCTCTGTAGACAAGTTCAGAGCCCTCAAACTTATCATAGCTTTTTTCATAATTTACATACAACATAATCAGTACAAAAGAGGCCACTCCCACTGCAAGACCAAAGATGTTGATAAAAGAGTACAGTTTGTTCTTAAGCAGATACCTAGTTGCGATTTTTAAGAATAGTGCGTACATAATGTTATATTTAACTTAA
>CAYTDS010000378.1:0-2324 GCA_964436555.1 uncultured Flavobacteriaceae bacterium
CGTTGGAAAATAGCCCTCAAGTAATCCTTATTACAGGAAAACCTGATTATGCCCTTAAGGCATTTGACTATGATGTTACCGATTATTTGCACAAACCAATTACGCTAGCACGTTTTGATGCCTCTGTAAAACGCGCTCTCGCCAAGTACGAGCAAATGAATAAGGTAAGTAATGAAGATGAAGAACACATCTTTGTAAAAAGTAACCTAAAGAAGCGAAAGGTAATCCTGAGTGAAATTAAATGGATAGAGGCTTTAGGTGATTATATCAAATTAGTTACTGATGAGGCAAATATTGTAATTCTTTCTACGATGAAATCTTTTGAAAAAGAACTTCCAGAAGATAAATTCTTACGAATACATAAATCTTACATTGTTAATTTAGAAAAGGTAGAGAAATTTAACAGTAAAAACGTAGAAGTTAGCGGAAGACAAATACCTCTAAGTAGAAATAAAAAAACAGAGCTAGCCGAAGCACTTAGCAATGTGTAGTTAAATGTGATCTACATTGTAGATTATTCTAACTCCCTTATAAAATGAAATGGCATTAAAGGATTTTTCAATCCGTTTAATGTCATTTTTTATTTTTGGCAGTGGCTGGTCCTTCTCAATCTTTATAATTATATCTTTTATGTACTGATTCCGAATTCTTGCAACTGGAGGATATTCAGGTCCTAAAACAACTATGTTTAACAAATTTCGAAGTGATTTTGAAAACCATTCCGCTGCTTCATTTAATTTTTGATATTCTTTATGTTTAAAAGTTATTTTCAGAGTTCTAATGATAGGTGGATATTTGTATTGTTCTCTTTCATAAATTTGTTCTTTAAACATTTCATCAAAATTATGAACTGATACTTGCTTTAAAATTTGATGATACGGATTATAGCTTTGTATTATAACCTTTCCTCTTTTCTTGGTTCGCCCTGCCCTACCAGCGACCTGCGTCAGTAATTGAAAACTTCGTTCATGGGCTCTATAATCAGGAAAATTCAACAAAGCATCTGCATTCATTACTCCTACTAAACCTACATTTCTGAAATCCAATCCTTTTGTTAGCATTTGTGTGCCAACTAAAATATCGATTTCCTGTTTTTCGAAGGCGCTTATTATTTTTTCATAGCTATATTTACCTCTTGTTGTATCTAAATCCATTCGACCTACTTTAGTTGCAGGGAAAAGTTCCTCTAATTCTTGTTCTACTTGCTCTGTACCAAAACCTTTGGTGTCCAGGTCTGAACCTCCGCATGCCTGACAACTTTCTTGCAAAGCAATAAAATGGCCACAATAATGGCAACGCAATTGTTTTTTAAGTTGATGGTAAGTTAAGCTTACATCACAATTTGGGCATTGTGGGCAATGCCCACAGGTTTTACATTCTACAACTGGGGCATAACCCCTTCTATTTTGAAATAGGATAATTTGCTCACCACAGGAAAGGGTTTCATTAATCTCTTGAATTAAGGCTTGTGAAAAATGACCTTTCATTCTTTTCTTTCTGGTTTCCACCTTTAAATCAACTAGTTGCATTTCAGGCAATAAAACATTGCCATATCGTGTTGAAATACTGGCATATCCGTATTTATTTTGTTTCACATTGTAAAAACTCTCAATACTTGGAGTTGCAGAACCAAGTAGTATTGAGCTACCATGTAAATTTGCTAATACAATAGCTGCATCCCTGGCATGATACCGAGGTGCCGGATCGAACTGTTTATAAGAACTTTCATGCTCTTCATCTACTATTACAAGTCCCAAATTGGTAAATGGCAAAAACAGGGCAGATCTAGCACCGATAACTATCTGAGTTTTCGGCTTATTGGCTATTAAGTTTTGCCAAACTTCCACTCGCTCTTGTGTACTATATTTGGAATGATACACAGCAACTTTTTCTCCAAAATAGTTCTGGAGTCGTCCAATAAGCTGAGTGGTTAAAGCAATCTCAGGCAGTAAATACAATACCTGCTTTCCATCGTTGATACATTGTTCTATGAGGGATACATATACTTCCGTTTTACCGGAAGAGGTTACTCCATGTAGGAGAACCACTTTATTTTTCTTGAATAAATGGAGTATATCCTGCAAGGCCTTTTCTTGCGGAAGGTTTAAAGATTTAAAGTTGTCTTGAATTTCATTCCCCAGATAATTAACCCTATCTATCTGCAGAAAATATGCGTTTAATATACCTTTATCAATGAGTGTCTTTATTACTCCTTTTGAGCTGTTACTTACTCTTTCCAAATCGGAAATGGGTATAGGCTTTTTCGTGCTGGCAGCCAACTGGTAGAGCGCAAGCAAAACCTGTATTTGTTTTGGGGATCTGGC
>CAYTDS010000379.1:0-2313 GCA_964436555.1 uncultured Flavobacteriaceae bacterium
TAAAAAGTTGCAGTCCCAATTTATAATTGGTTTTCCCAAATAGGGAATACCCCGGGAATGGAATCATGGCAGCTGCTCCTATAAGGGCAGATTTTTCAATAAAATTTCTTCTTTTCATAAATTAAATGAGATAGGTTTAGCCGTTCTTTATTTGGCAGACGTAATTATAGAATTTTTGATATTTGCCGCCATTGTTGGTGTTTTTCACCAACAGTTTCAGGATATTGTTCAAGGTTTCACTAACGGTTTTCCGCCAACTTTTTGTAACAGGTTTTTCACCAACAGTTCATTATGGGATTAAGCCATTGTTGGTGTTTTCCACCAACAATTTAACGACACAACCGGTATTTATGAGACTGCTCAATGCTTTCATCAATTTTTTCCGCAAACAGTTTATAATGTGTTTTTTCTTTATCTTCATAAAGATAAGTCATTTTAAAATTTATGGCATTGCAACCAGCAAAAATAGACGACGGTCCACAATTTTACACTGCAACGATTCTGAATCAGGAAAAATTACTTAAACCGGAAAAGTACAAGCGAATTATAATAGAGTCGCTTCAATATTTGGTAAAAGAAAAGAGGGTCACGGTTTATGCCTATGTATTAATGGATAACCATATACACATCATATGGAAACCTATGCCCTTATACTCCTTAAAGCATACTCAATTAAGTTTTATGAAGTTTACCGCTCAGCGTATTAAAAGAGATTTGGAATTACATCATGAGGATATTTTGTACCGTTTTTTAGTGAATGCAAAAGATAGAACCTATCAATTTTGGAAACGCAATCCGTTGTGTATTGATTTACTGTCTGATAAAGTTCTTGAACAAAAGTTGAATTACATTCATCAGAATCCAGTGAAAGCGGGGCTATGTGAAAATGCGGAAGACTATAGCTACTCCTCAGCTAGATTCTATTCAGAATTGGGAGACGAATTTGGAATTTTGAGCGATTTTAGATAACAGGGTCATGTTATTTAGGGATTGTTAATTGTTGGTGGAAAACACCAACAATGGCGTAAAAAAACCAATATTAGAATAAATGTAACAGAATGGTTTTTTACTCCTACCAATTATTGTTCGTTCATTAACCTGGCCAAAATCATAGAAAAAATGTCGACATTCCAATTAAACTCTAAAAATGGACTTTTCCCAGTATCTTTTTGTAAATCCACTCCATTTTTAAAGGGTTTAAAGTCGAGTAGGCTACTCATTCGAATTGTTTTATTACCTCTACTACCCATAAAAATAAGTCTCTTATTTGTCAAATAAAGTGTGCCTATATCAATTGTTTTCCAAATATCTTCTGTAACTCTGTTGGCTTGAATACTACCCATTCGATAATAAATTCCTTTTGCCAATCTTATTCGGGCAACTGGCCCACCATAATCAACACGTTTAGTTATTGTCCTTTGTTCAAGCCATTTGACCTGAGTTTGAAAGTGAAGATTTTCTGATTTTTGAAGAATTATTGTTGGGACTATAGTTGGTAAATTTCCGTTCTCAATTTGCCAATACAATTTAAATTTTGCCAATTGAGCATAAGTCCTGTCGTTATGCTTCAGCTCTATATTGAGGTTTTTTGCTATTTCATTCATTCGATTTTCTTCTATTGCGCTTAATCTTTCGTCCGAAATGGCATCTTCTATAAATTGTTGTAAGACCACTTTAGATTCTTTTTCCATAATCAAATATGCCGTTTCATCAGAAATTAAAAGATTCTTTTTGAGGATTTCAATATTTGTTTTCTCGGTCTGGTCTAATTGTCCGTCTGCAACAGCCTTCTTTACTTCTTTGTTAAAAATAGGATGTGTTTTTCTTTGTAATATGTATTTAATCTCAGAATCTGCTAGGAATAGAAGATTTTTTAAATGCACGAAAGATGCGATTTCTTCATCGTCCAACTTGTGGTCTTCTAAACAATGGTCCAAATATTTTTCAAACAATTCTAATCTGAAATTCTTGAATTCCTTATCAAGGCTTACATTATATTTTTTTGTAATTTTTTCAATATCCTCAAGTTCAATTTGTGATAGATTATCCTGTTTCTCAGCAAGCAAATTATTAATTTCGATTATTGCGTTTTCTTTGGGTTTCCTTTGGAGAATCTTTTGAACTGAGGTAGGCTTTTTTAATTCTTTTAAAGTAAAAATGGTCATTTTTTTATTCAATTTTGGTTAATTGTATAATGGATTTAGTCTCGGTATCAGTGTTGCAATACATTAACTAACGCCTTTCGCACTACGCTATAAGTCTTTTCATAACTATGTTTTAAGAGCGTTTTGGCATCCATGCTTTCCCAATAGC
>CAYTDS010000380.1:0-2300 GCA_964436555.1 uncultured Flavobacteriaceae bacterium
TGGAATTGGAAAAAGATTTTTTGTTTCATCCCCAACGCTGGCGGGATCTTTAAATTCCCAATCTCTAGTAAACTGCCCAAAACGGATTAAATCGTTACGTCTCCAGAATTCTACATACAATTCCCTACCACGTTCATCCAGTAAATTCTGTTCTGTTAAAGTACCCAATGGGGTGGCATTGCGGATTACGCGCAATTGATTCACCAAGGCAAGACCATCACCACCGCTTCTAAATAGCGCTTCTGCTTTCATCAGATGGGCATCGGCATAACGGAAAATAATTTGGTGTCCGGTAAAAGATCCGTTGACCGGGTGGTATTTGATAGTTCTAATTCCTGTTCTTTCATTATTACCTATCAAAGCCGGGAATTCTCTTGTAAAAACTAACGGATTACCAGGGCGGTCGGTCAAAGGAGTGCCATTGGCACTATATTGTTGACCAATAAGGAATCCATATCCTATGCCCAAATTATCCGGACCCGCATTGGTATTATCCGGAACCCAACCCCTTCTTTCTTCTTGACCATCTCCAACATAGTTGCTATTGGGATTACCTTCAAACAAATCATAAAACTCAGCTAATGTGGTAAAACCATTCCAACCACCACCGGCGTTATCAGGAGCTACAATGTTGTAATGCATTCCGTTCCAAATACGATTCCCAATGCCCGCCTGCAACCACCAAATAGTTTCATTATCTGGGTCTTCTTTGAAAATATCAAAATAGCCCGACTCAAGTGCATAGCCTTCCGCCGTAATAGCATCTACAAGTGTGATTACCTGTGTCATATCACTTGTATTAACGGCATCTCCACGGTAAATATGGGCATTTAGCAAAACTTTGGCCAATAAATGTCTTGCGGCAGCCTTACTTGCCGTTCTATTGGCATCACCGCTGCCTCCAGGAACACTTGGTAAACCGGTTATGGCATCATTTAAATCGGAGATAACCAGATCCAATGCCTCCACACGGGACAATACTCTTGGATTGACTTCTGGACCCTCATCCGGAGCCCTAAAAGGGACCTTTCCATAAAGATCCAATAAAATCCATGTGCTAAAGGCCCTTAAAAATTTAGCTTCGGCGGCTTGCTCAGTGCTTGGGTTGCTTCTGGCATCGATAATCTCGTTGGCTAAAAAAGCATTTTGGTTCCAGTCGTTCCAAGCTCTAAGAACATCTTCATGACCGGCGTTCCATGTGTGGTTATGCAATACCCTCCAAACACCGTTATCTCCCCAGTCCGTTCCCCTTGTGGGAATCAAAAGCTCATCCGTGGAAACGGTCCATAATGCATACACGCGATTTTGCTCGCCAATGTTATTCATTCTGTTGTAAATGTTATCTATCGCAGTAGCAACATTACTTACCCCGGTAAAACCTCCATTCCCGGTTTCGGAAATGATGGAGTCCGTGCCCTCTAACTCCAAATCCGTACATGAGGAAATACCTAAGGCAGATAAGAAGGTTAGGGCATAAATTTTAAAATGATTTCTTTTCATGATTTTACAATTTTTTATTAAAATGAAGCATTTAAGCCAATGGTGACGGTTCTTGGTCTCGGGAAAGCCGTATAATCTATACCGGCTGTAGGAAGGCTATTTAATAAATCTCCCCCACCGGGTTGCGTACTTATTTCAGGATCTAAACCGCTATACTTAGTTATTAAAAATAAGTTTTGTCCATTCGCCGATAACCTTAAGCTTTTAAAAAGCCCACTACCTGATAGAGGCACATTATAGCCAATGGTTGCGTTTTGGAGACGCACAAAGTCCCCTTTTTCTAAAAATCGTGTAGATACAGCTGCTTCCGCATTGCCACTCTCGCCACTAGTTAACACGTCTTGGGTTACATTTCTTGCGTTGTTGATGGCACCTGCAGTAAAGAAGGCATTTTGGGTATTGTTGTACACCCAGAAACCAAATTGCCCTGCAAAGAATGCGGATAAATCCCAATTTTTATAAGAAACAGTAGTTGAAAAGCCGGCGTTGACGTCGGGTAAGGCATCTTTCCCTACAAATCCTTGAACGTCGCCAATAGGCTGTCCGTTGGCATCAAAACCTTCAAACTCTCTAAGGAAATAGGAAAATAAAGGTCTTCCACCTGCCAAGATTTGGGCAAAAGCCCCACTCAAACCTTGCCCTCGAATGGTTCCGGCATTAAGTTGCCCGTTGAAATCCTGTAGTTCGTTAAAATTGTATGCAACGTTAAAGGAAGCATTCCAGTTAAAATCTTGGGATTGCACTAGATCATACGCCAAAGAGAATTCTACCCCTTGGTTGAGAAGCGTAGCATCTTCTAG
>CAYTDS010000381.1:0-2286 GCA_964436555.1 uncultured Flavobacteriaceae bacterium
TTTCGGAAGATGATTTTAATTCTTACCGCTATTGGAGCTTGTATGATTTTGTTTTCTTAGTTACGAGGATTTTAGTCCACTACAACAACTCCTCTACGTGCCTCTTAATATTTACAGCAATTATATCAATTGGTAAATCGTTGGGGTCAAACCCAAAAGGGTCTTCAATTTCTTCAGAGATTAATTCCAAACTGGCCAGTACATAAAAAATAAAGATGACCACCGGCACGGCATAATATCCCAAACTGAACACATAGCCAAAGGGCAACGTCATCACATAAAAGAAAATAAACTTCTTAATAAAAGCACTGTAGGAATACGGTATTGGAGTGTTTTTAATACGTTCGCAAGCCCCGCAGATATCGGTAAAGGATTGTATCTCGTTATTTAGCACAATCAACTGATCTCCGGTTATTTTCTTTTGAACATATAAATCATTTACTTTTTGAAAAATCATTTTTGCTACCTGATTTGGCCGATGCTTATGATGATCAATATCCATTTCAGAACCTTCAAAAAGTTGCTTGCTCGTATCCACATTAGTCAAATGTTTGGCTAAAATGGACGCATAACCTGGTATCACCTTTTTAAAATATTTATGGTCATGTTCCTCTTTTAAGATAACGCTTAACTTAATCGCCAGGTTTCTACTGTTGTTCACCAATTCGCCCCATAACTTTCTTCCCTCCCACCACCGGTCGTATGCGGAATTGGTTCTAAAAACCAAAAGAAGTGAAATCACAAATCCCAACATACTATGCATTACGGTAATATTGGACAGCGGATTGGTTAAGGCTATTTTCCAGTATTCCAACTCCAAATACCCAACACCATAGGTGTACAATCCAATAAAAATCATCATTGGAATTAGTTTCCGGAAAGTGTCGGACTTGTGAAATCTAAAGATAAAGGTGATCCAATCTTTGGGATTGTATTGTACCATAAAGAAGCTTTGTATTGCAGTGCTAAATTAGAAAATGTTTTTGATGGAAATTGCTTCATCCTGAAAAGGATGTTTGTTTGGATTTCCTAGTTGTTAAAAGAGAATAAAAGGACTAGTTATTTTGATAGTAGTATTCTTTCCAAGGCAAACAACCATAGCTACTAACCTGCATTTCAAAAGAGATTTTATGTACCTTAGTGTAGCTAACCTTTGCTAATGCCCGTCAGTCCAAAAATCAGGATTCAGTTGTATCAGGTATTACTTATTACCTTGTTTTGGATGCTATGCGGGGCGTTTCTTGCCTTATACAAATGCGTAACTTACGACCCCCTTACAGGCAAATTTGTTTTTCTGGTACCTCAGGGCCTGTCGCTTGCACGTTTTGTGCTCATCAACTTGCTTGGCCCGGCTGTAGGGGGACTGTTGGGAGGCAGTCTCCTTACGCTATACCTCAATGAGCGTCTTAGAAATGCACGTTATGGGGTCTTCTTGGTAGTGAACACGGTCTTCTTTTTTGTATTTATACTCACCCTAAACAGTCTGGTATCTTATTTTTTCTATTATCGGGAGCAAATAACTTCCAGTAGTGAACCATTTGCAGCGGCTGTGGGTTTGCTGCTGTTGGACCCGTATGCCCTTCGCAATATTATCACTTGGATGCTTATTGTAGTCCTCACCCTGCTGGGGCTCAAGGTGTATGAGAAATATGGGCCAGGCACCTTTTTATCTTTGTTGCTAGGGCGCTACCATATTGCCAATGAGGTGGTGCGGGTGATCCTCTTTGTAGATATCAGTGATTCTACCGGCATCGCCGAAAAGTTGGGCCATATCCGTTTCTTTGATTTTGTACGTGACTTTTTCAATGATATCACGGATCCCATTTTGAATTCCAAGGGAGTTATTTACCAGTATGTAGGTGACGAGGTCACTGTAACCTGGTCCCTTAAGCGAGGTTTGGGCAATAAGGCCGATGCCCTTGAATGCTATTTTAGGATGCAGGAAAAGATGGCTAGACGGGAAACGTATTATTGGCAGCGGTATGGCTTGACTCCGAGTTTTAAGGCAGCCCTTCATACCGGAAAGGTGGTGGCAGGCGAAATGGGTGTTATAAAGCGGGAGATTGTTTATTCCGGGGACATCCTAAATACAACAGCGCGGATGCTGGAGCAGTGCCATGTACACGAGGAACCTTTTATAATTTCTGGTGAAATTGTAGCGCAGATTTCCGAACCTATGCGGAAACGGTATGCATTCCGGCCATTGGGCAACCTTACCTTGCGGGGCAAATTAAGGCCGGTAACCCTCTATGGGGTGGGGAAAGCGGGGGAAGGGTTTTGAATGGA
>CAYTDS010000382.1:0-2259 GCA_964436555.1 uncultured Flavobacteriaceae bacterium
GCAAAATATTGGAAAAACGGTACGGCAATAAATTTAACTCTTGGTATTACTGGTGATGGCGCGTTTGCCAACGATATTGTTGTTGTAGGGAATGATGTATATGTAGCAGGAACTGAAGCAAATCAACAAAATTTGCGAATAGCCACCATTTGGAAAAATGGCCTCGCCACACGTTTATCCGGGGATGACGTGAGAAGTAGCGTAAATTCTTTGGTTGTACAGGGCAATGACGTTTATGTGGGAGGATTTCAACAAAAAATTAATTTTAGGGCCGCTTGCTATTGGAAGAACAATACGCTCGTGGAACTTTCTGAGGGTACAACCAATGCACAGGTTTATTCTATTGCGTTAGAGGGGGATGATGTATATGCTGCCGGTTATACGGAAAACGCTTTAGGACATCGATTTGCTACCTATTGGAAAAACGGTGTGCCCGTAACTTTACCCGAAGGATTGGAAATTAGATCAATAGCTGTTGCCAAGGATACCGTTTATGCAGTAGGATACACGGTAGATGAAGTGAATAATAGTACCGTTGCAAAATTATGGAAAAATGGATTGGTAACAAGCCTATCTGATGGTTCTCGTGATGCGCAAGCCAATTGTGTAACCATTTCAGGAAATGACGTTTATGTTGGGGGTTTTGAGCGTAATGTCGATAATATTACAGAAGCAACATATTGGAAAAACGGTATCCCCGTTTCTTTGACCAATAATCCCGGAAACGCATGGATCACTGCCATGAAGGTTGTAGGCAATGATGTTTATGCGGTAGGACGCCAATACAACCCTGAAAACGGCGCTGGGTATCGTGGAAAATATTGGAAAAACGGTATTGAAATTGAATTGCCAACCCAAGCTACTGATTTTCAATCGTATGATACGAGCTCTATTTTTCTAACGTTTAATTCTCTTGAGTAGATAATACAGTAATAGCAAAATACTTTAGCTTAAAAGTTTGCCCCAAAATAATACGGATACCGGTATTTGATTTTTTCATAAAATCCCTACTCTTTTTAGTTTTTAACTAATCACTTTGTTTCCTCATTTATAATGGGGCATTTATCGATAGCATTTGTCCTGTCCATTTAAACTTTCAGCGAAATGCACTTATACTTCTCCAATAACCTTCAAATATTAGTATTCAAAATAACCATAAAACAATAAACATGGCCATTTCTAAAAAATATGCATTCATTTTCTTGTTTGTATTTTTCCTATCCTGTAGTAAAGATGATTCACCTAAAGAAAATATCATCCCCGTTGAAAACACGGTAAAAGATGTATTTATAAGCGGTAATGAAGTCACTATAGTTAATGATAAAGCTGTATTTTTAGCTAAATACTGGAAAAACGGAACACCCATTACTCTAAATGAAAGGGTCGATAAAAGTGCTTTTGCAACTTCTGTTTTTGTCTCAGGTAATGATATATATGTGAGTGGTTCGGAAGAAACTAGTGAAAATTGCATAAACTGTTTTAATGTAGCCAAATTTTGGAAAAACGGTATTGCTAACAATCTTACGGATGGGAGTGCTTTTGCTACTGTTTCCGACTTGATTGTAGAACTTGGTACTGTATATGCTGGTGGTTACGAAATGAACAATAACGGGATAAGGGTAGCCAAATACTGGAAAAATAATGTGCAGGTCATATTGTCTGATGGAACTACCAACGCTGAAATTAATTCGATGGCCGCTTCAAATGGGGCTATTTATGCAGCAGGCTACGAAAGAAGGGCTATTCCGAACGTTTCCAATCATAGAACAGCAAAATATTGGAAGAATGAAACCCCATTCACTTTAACTGATGGTGCATCAGATGCTGAAATATCATCTATAGCCATTGTAGACAATATCGTCTACGCTGCGGGCTACGAGGAGGTATATGAAACTAACATTGGAGTGGCAACGTATTGGAAAGATGGCGTTGGCGTAGCATTGACCGATGGGGAAACAGATGCCCGAGCTCTAACAATAACAACCTCAGGAGGAGATGTTTATGTTGGGGGTTATGAAAAGAATTCTTCTAATATTAGGGTGGCCACATACTGGAAAAACGGCAATCCCATTGCCTTAACAGAAGGTTTAAACAGTGCAAGAATCGAATCCATGATAGTTATTGGTGAAGATGTTTATGCGGTGGGCAGCCAATCTGTTAGTGGAGATTTTGGTATCTCCACAGCAAACTATTGGAAAAATGGAATTGAAATAAGTTTAAATCTTAGCTCTGGTGATTTACCTTCTACAGCACTATCCA
>CAYTDS010000383.1:0-2253 GCA_964436555.1 uncultured Flavobacteriaceae bacterium
TACGGGCATACTTACCCGTGAAAATGATGGTCGAATACACTTATTACATGCTTCCGCAACAGGTAAAGTTGAAGTTTCCAAACTCCCTCTGATTGATTATTTGAAGAAAATTAAAGGTAATACCGGTATTATAGTGAGTAGGCCGCTTTAGATTTTATAAGAAAATTTGCCTGCTAACATAAAATTTTGTTGGTTGACCTATGGGAATACCAAAGCATAACATGCTATTTCGATAACATATAAGCAAAAGCATTTGTCATTAATTGAACAAAATCAGAATCGGAATATTTACTCTGGGCATGGCCCATACTGCTGTAAAAACTTTTACCCCCATCTGGTCGGGTCCAATAGTGAGCTGTCATCCTAGGCTCGTCATATCCATTTTCACCAGTTTCGGAAACCCTAAGTAGCTCTGTAAAAGCGTTATTAATATATCCTCCTTCCCAGTAATACCATTCCTCATTATCATTCCACGGAAAATCAATTTCAGCGACTAAGGAAGTATTCTCATTTTCAACCAAAACGGTAGCTGCAAAGTCCTGCGCTGTATGGCTTGGATTATTCCGCACACTGCACCCCGTAACATTTACAGCATACCAATCCCAAACTCCTTTTCCATTCCCATTAACAGTAGATGCGGTTGAATGTCCGTAGGCGTCACTAGCAGCGTGATTTGATATGAAGTTACCCCCTTGTGCGGCATATGCTTCCACATTAGTTCGTTGTTCCGATGAAAGCATATCTCCGGAGGTATTGTTGAAATATATAACATCAAAAGTAGATAGATTTTCAGCTGAATTAAATTCGTTTCCGGAATTATCGATGACTAAAGAAAAACCCAAAGCCGAAGCAATACCATTCATCATTGCAGTATTCTGACTTCTGGTGTTATGATCAAATCCAGCAGTTTTCGTAAAGACCAATACTTTTACAGATGCGGAAGAAGTATCCTCATCTCCACTACAAGAAAATAGCAATAAGAATAAACAAAAACAAATTGGCTTAAAATAGTTATTAAAACGCATACGTTTCTATGTTGCTTAATAATTACAGAAGTCGGCAGAATTTGATTCTTGATATTCCCTACTACTGATATCTTATTTACGTGAGATTACCACAAATAGTCTTTAAGTAGCCCAATTTTAACACCTAGTATCAATCATTAATATAGGCTTTGCCAATAGATTATTATTTATAAAGACACCACATGATACCACCTACCAAATGCTTCCGAAAATCAGGTTCATCAAAAGATTCTTCGGTATGACCGCCTCCGGTATAAAAAGCGCGACCTCCATCAAAAGTATGATACCAAGCGATGGGGTGGTTATCTCCATTTGTACCACCCTCGTAACTGCTTTCATCCAAATTAATAAGCACCTTTATTTCAGGGTTAATGCCCTTAAAATTATACCACTCATCACTACGGGTCCAGGTGTCTGATAAATGAGCGGTTGAATGATGGTTTTTGTCCACGACTTGCATTTTCGCTTCCCGCACATTGGGTTTATTGGGATGACCATTAAAGTATGCGCCAACCAGCTTACCATACCAAGGCCATTCGTATTCAGTATCGGTAGCGGCATGTATGCCCATAAAACTTCCGCCCTTTTTAATGTAATTTTCAAAAGCCTCTTGTTGTTCAGCATCTAAAACATCCATTGTAGTGCTTAAAAAAATAACCAATTGGTATTTTTTGAGGTTGGCTGCATTAAATTGAAGGGAATCCTCGGTTTGAGTAATCCTAAAATTATTTCGTCTGCCCAATTCTTTTAGGGTTTCCACTCCCTTTTCAATAGACTTATGGCGATACCCAGCTGTCTTTGTGAACACCAAAATTTGACTTAAAGCCGGTTTAGACGAATTAGAAGCTACATTTGGACTAGGGTGATTTAAGGTAACCTCCTGATTGATTTTAGTTGCGCAACCCATAAATAAAAATATCATTAAAAAAGTGAATGTGATTTTCAACGTTGTCTTCATATATTTTCCCTTTTTGAAAGTTTAACCTAAATATCCCTTATTATTTCGAAATTATATCTTCTTTACTCTTAAAGTATCAAAAAAAAGTTGAAGGTATATCTGATTTTACATTCTTTGATGCTAAAACTTTGCTTTCTTAGCCATTGAAAGAAGTTAAATACTTTTTTGGGGTTGTGCCAAACTTTTTACGAAATGCCGCTATAAAATGACTAGCCGTACTATAACCAACTTTAAGTCCAACTTCATTTACATTGTGTTCTCCTGTTTCCA
>CAYTDS010000384.1:0-2239 GCA_964436555.1 uncultured Flavobacteriaceae bacterium
TACACAAAAAATTCTTCAAGCCGTGATTCTGGAATCTGAAGTTCTTTTAGAACTATGGAATCCCTGAATAAAGGTCTTATTGTTTCATATTTTTCCTGATTTTTATCCAAATCCACCATTTTTTTAAGGTTTTTAGTTCTACCGGATACCCTATTTAAAATTTTATGTAGGTTAATACTCAAACCCCCATCAAAAGGGCCTACCATAAAATTAATAAAGCTACCATTATCAGCTTCGAAAAGTAAACGTTCATTTTGAGAAAGCAATGCGACATTGGCATTGGGTAGGCCTAGTGAAGAAGCTGTTATTTCGGATGAAATACGTAAGCCCTTTATATCTTTTTCTATATTCCCCGACAGGTTGTATGGTCTTATAAAAGCTTCATCCAGTTCGTTGACCAAAACTGCCAATTCAACAAATAACTCACCCCTTGAAACTATTTCTTGAGAGATTATAAGGTATTTGTTTTGAAGTTGTATTGCAGAAAAAAACAACGTATCGCTCTCTTGCACATTAATAGAGAACTTACCAAATTGATCCGTTATCGTGCCCTTTGCTTTAGTGATATTGATAACATGTATTCCATAAACATCTTCATTTGAACTTATAACCGTGCCTGAAAGCGATATAATTGGCTTTTGCGAATAACCAAAAGTTAAGATTATCGAAACAAATGCCGTGATATATGTCCTTTTGCAACTCAAGATGATTTCTTGTTTTTTTTAATGCTACTTTTAAGAAAGGAATAGGATAAATTTATAATAGTCATGTAAAAGACTAAAGGTAATATAAACCTATAAAAGTCAGAAAAACGGGGTTTAATATCGTGAATTATTAGTTCAGCAATATAATTATAAATGTTTTTTGGGAAATTAATCAACCCATTGGAATCATAAATTAATATTGTGCCAAGAACAAGAAATATAAGTATGTTACTTATTAAGCCATATAAAACCAGAAAAAGCATCTTCCGATTGGACCAATCGAAGGGCATATCATTTTTTAAGAAACCCATAAACATTCTATTCGATTCCTTTCTAAGATTTGGAAGGCCTAGTAAATCAGTAATAATCCAATAACCATCATACCGAAGAAAGGGGTTTAGGTTTGTAAAGACCGAGAATGAAATTATAGAACTGTATGCTAAATATTCAATAACCCCAGTAAGGTGATAAATAGTTATAAGAATGGTTGCGATTAACAACTCATTATAAATTCCCGCCAAATTAACGATGACTCTTTTAGAGGGTTTTAGTTTCCAAACATCAGAGACATCTGCATACATTACTGGTGCAAGCAGATAAAACCCGAAACCTATGTCTCCAAATTTTGCGCCAAATCTCTTGCATGCTGTTGCATGGCCTATCTCATGAAAAAAAAGTACAATACCAGCAAAGACAAAATAAAACACCCATTGATTGAGACTAAGGGCTTCAAGACTAGCTTTTAGAGAATCAAACTTTATTATTAAAGTGCCTAAAACCAGGGTAGAACAAAAAATCAAAAGCCTATAAAATATTTTTTCGGAAAACAGTGGCGACAAAAATTTTGCTATTGGCTTAATATAAATGCTTTTTAATAGTGTAAAGCTTAATTTTAGATAAATCGGTTTACCTACCCTGTTAACAACGGTCTCCGTTTCAATAATTCCATATTTAGCAAGACTTCCAAAAAGCAATTTATCTAGAACGACAGGGGTTATCCATGGAGCGCCAATGAATAATTCAGATATATTTTCTAGACTCCTTTTACCGTCAACCAGTTCAAGGACATCCAAGGTATCTCTATTCACATTAATTTGATACCCATATTCTGTCTGTTTTATAACAAATTCATGATTATCAAAAGGATATACCTCAATGTTCTTGGATTTGACAGGTACTTTTTCAGATAGACTCATTGCGAGTAGTGTAATTGTAACGCTGTTAAGCAGACGGTGGTTGTAAATACTCGGTTAAAATCCTGCAAGACTATGTTAGTGCCCTTATTATCTATAGCCCAGTTTGCCACCTGATTTTCGGGGTCTACTATTTCAGGAGAAGGTATTCTCATGGAGTGGTTTTCTTTCCAAGAACCATCCTGATTTTGAGCAGCAGCTAAGTAATGAACAAGACTTTTTTCAAATATAGCACTGTATTCAAAATATTGTTTTGATTTAACAATACTCAAAAGTAATAATCCCGCATAAAATTCATTTTTAGGGACGATATTACTGCCACCTGACATTTTTTTTAATAGA
>CAYTDS010000385.1:0-2199 GCA_964436555.1 uncultured Flavobacteriaceae bacterium
ATGAACGTTCAAGATACGAAATTCAATTATAAAATAATTCTTGCCGCACTGGGCGCAGTGATTATAGGAATACTTATTGCCTTCTACTACAGTTATGCCCAATCTAAAACACAGATTGGTTACTTGGAGCAAGAGAAGGAAATATTGGTCAAGGATCTTATTTTAATGAAGACGGATGTTGATAGACTATCGGCCTTAAATGAGGTAAACGAGATAGAACTACAAGATTCCAGATTTAAAGTACGGCAATTAATGGATTCCATAGGCAGACTAACTTTTTCAGTGGATAAATTAAGGGATTACAGAAAGGAACTGCGTATTCTTGAAGCTAAAAATGATAGTCTTAAATTAAATAATAATTTTCTTAAATATAACAATTCGCTCCTTGCCGATAAGTATGACGAATCAAGGAAAATGATTGAGGAACTCCGAGGAAAGAGTAACTCTCTGGCGGAAGCAGAGGCTTTGTTAAGAAGAAAAAATTTGGAACTTAGTAAGGAGCTTAAAACGAAGAATTACCTTAAATTGGATAATTCAGAAGGTAGCGGTTTTAGACTTAGGACAGGAAGACGCATTAAAACAACTAAAGCATCAATTGTAGAGAAAATAAGAGGCTGCGTAACCATAGTGGGCAATGCCAATGTTATAAGAGAAGATAAGGTGCTCTACTTTCAGTTTTTAAGTCCCAATATGAAGATTATAGAGGACAATGCAAACGTAATCTCAGTAAATGGCAACATCTACAGCAAAAGAGTTGAGCTTGTTTACAGGGGTGAAGAATTTAGCGTATGTGACTTTATAACCATTCCGGAAGGTTCGTTGGAAGAAGGCACATATACCTTAAATGTCTTTGAAGACGAAAAATTACTTGCTACTTCAGAATTTCAACTAAAATAAATTACGCCTATTTGGTGTAAAATTCTATTTTTGCCGAATGGCGAAACAAGAAGAAGATTTTAAGAAAGTAATATCCCACGCTAAGGAATACGGCTTTGTATTTCAATCTAGTGAAATATATGACGGGTTAAGTGCTGTGTATGACTATGGTCAGAATGGAGCAGAATTAAAGAATAACATTAAGCAGTATTGGTGGAAGGCAATGGTGCAACTAAACCAAAATATTGTAGGTTTGGATGCAGCTATATTTATGCATCCAACAACTTGGAAAGCGTCTGGACACGTAGATGCTTTTAATGATCCGCTCATAGACAATAAAGACTCAAAGAAAAGATATAGAGCAGATGTACTTATAGAGGATTATGTTGCCAAAATTGAAGAAAAGATTGATAAGGAGGTTGAAAAAGCATCCGGTAGATTTGGCTATGCTTTTGATAAAGAACAGTTTTTAGCAACGAATCAGCGCGTGCTGGATTATCAGGAAAAAGCGACGTCAATTTTACAGCGAATGGCAAAATCCTTGGGCAGCGAGGACTTGGCCGATGTTAAAAAACTAATTGAAGAATTGGAGATTGCCTGTCCACTCTCCGGCTCCAGAAACTGGACGGATGTGAAGCAGTTTAACTTAATGTTTGGAACTAAATTAGGAGCGTCTGCGGAGAATACAATGGATTTGTACCTTCGTCCGGAAACGGCACAAGGAATTTTTGTTAACTTCTTAAATGTTCAAAAAAGCGGCCGCCTTAAAATTCCTTTTGGCATTGCTCAAATAGGGAAGGCGTTCAGAAACGAAATTGTAGCACGCCAGTTCATTTTCAGAATGCGGGAGTTTGAACAGATGGAAATGCAATTTTTTATCCGTCCCGGGTCTCAAAAGGAATGGTATGAAGCTTGGAAAAAAACAAGAATGAAATGGCATTTGTCCCTTGGAATGGGAGAAGAAAACTATCGTTTTCACGACCATGAAAAACTGGCTCATTATGCCGATGCCGCAGCAGATATCGAATTTAAGTTCCCATTTGGATTTAAAGAATTAGAGGGCATTCATTCCCGAACCGATTTTGATTTGGGAAATCATGAGAAATATTCTGGTAAAAAATTACAATATTTTGACCCTGAACTCAATGAAAGCTATGTTCCTTATGTATTAGAAACTTCTATTGGAGTAGATAGAATGTTTTTGGCTATTTTTTCCAAGTCGCTTCAAGAAGAGGCATTGGACAATGACACCACTAGAACAGTTCTAAAATTGCCATCAGTTTTGGCACCAATAAAAGCAGCTGTTTTTCCTTTGGTAAAAAA
>CAYTDS010000386.1:0-2194 GCA_964436555.1 uncultured Flavobacteriaceae bacterium
CCAATACCGGTGTCTTTAACTTCAAAATAAATCGTAATATCATCTTCTACCTTTTTTACCAATTTGGCAACTACCTTTACCTCTCCATTTTTGGTAAATTTTATTGCATTCCCAATAAGATTAATAAAGATCTGAGATATTTTAAGCGGATCACTCATCAAATAATAGGGGATGTCCGGATCATAATCAAGAATAATCTTGGTATTATTTTCTTTAGCACTTTGCTGTAAGGAGCTGATAACCTCTGAAAGGATTTTTTTAAGATTGGTGTCTACACTCATGGTCTCCAGCTTATCCGCATCGATTTTGTTAATCTGGAGAATATCATTGATAAAATTTAGAAGATAGTCTCCTGAGAATTTCAGGGATTTTAAGTGTTCCTTTTGCTCTTCACTTGGATTTTCTTCCAAGAGTAGATGAGTGAGGCCTGTAACCGCATACAAAGGGGTTCTCAATTCATGACTTACTGTAGACAAAAAGTTTGTTTTCGCTTCCATAGCAAGGACGGCTGCATCTCTGGCGGCTTGCAATTCATTGTTCTTGGTCTGCAACAAATCATTCGTTTTTAACTTAATTTGATTATTCCTGTAGAGAGAAACCGCGAGCAGTGATATAATCGTTAAAAAGGCAGAGGTCAATATGGCAGTAATTTCTGAGCGGTTGGCAGATGCGCTAAGCTCTTCAATCTTCTCATCCTGTCGTCTAATTTCCCCTGACATAAAATCGAATTGAATCTTATCAGAAGTCTTTGCCTCAGTTCTTAATTTTTCTTCGGTGAAAATGGAATCTTTTATTTTAAGTAAATTTCTGTTATTACTTAATGCCAAATCATATTGCCCTAGTTTTTCATATGCATTGGTTAGTAATTGATTCGCTGTAAGGACTTCTTTAAAGAAATTATTTTTGGTAGCAATGTCTAGAGCATTTGCCCCATTTTTAATGCTCTCTTCCCATTTTTCAGTTTGGAAATACAATTCAGCTAATCCTAAATACGCTTGTGTGGATAAGTAGTCTTTTTCATAAATATCGCTATTGACCACCAATGCATTATAATTCTTGGAAGCACCATCATATTTTTCAATTTTCAGATAAATATTGGCTTCCATTAAAACGATATTGTTCAACAAATTTCTATCATTGTTGAGTTGTTTTGCTTCATTAAGCATGTAGATGGCCTGAAAATTTTTTCCTTCTTTGTAAAGTAAAACGGCTTCTATATATTTATGTATTGCATTACCATAGGGGTATGATGTTTCCTTAAGAAGTGTTTTTCCCCTATCCCAATAAAAAATGGTGGTTTCATCTTTATCCATAAGGAGATAAAGCATGGCAAATTTATGATAGCAATCTATTAAGGACTTAATATCCTCGTTTTTTTCTGCTATCTCCGCTGCCCGGGTTAACGATTCTAGTGCTAGATCCAGCTTGTTTTCGTTTCTAAAAGTTCTGGACTCATTAAAATAATACGCTATATCCTTAACAGAAGAAGAACTTTCCTGAGCTTGCATAGTAAGTCCTGCAGACACTAAAGTCCAAAGCAAACACAAGGCGCTCAATTGTATATGTAAACCTTTAAACTTCAAATATATTTATTCTTTATTAAAATATGTATGAGGTCTATTATCCGGCTACTGTAACCAGTCTCATTGTCGTACCATCCTATTATTTTTACCATTTTTCCAATGACCGAAGTCATCAGAGAATCAAACGTACAAGAGTAACAACTATTGTTTATATCAATGGAAACTATAGGATCTTTCGTATAGAAAAGTATGTTTTTTAGTTCGTTTTTGGAAACTCTTTCAAAAGTATCATTAATTTCTTGAATTGAAGTGCTCTTTTTGACATTAAAAGTGATGTCGGTTAAAGAGCCATTTGGGACAGGTACGCGTATGCCACAGCCTCCAATTAAGCCATCAAGTTCCGGAAATATTTTAGTCAATGCTTTGGCCGCACCTGTCGTAGTTGGTATAATAGACTGTGATGCGGCTCGTGCTCGTCTTAAATCATGATGAGGTTGGTCATGCAGGCTTTGGTCTGTGGTATAGGAATGTATAGTTGTTATATAGGCCTGTTCTATGCCACAAAGTTCATGGATAACTTTAATCATTGGCGCGGCGTTATTTGTAGTACAAGACGCATTGGAAATTATATGGTCATCCTGGTTAAGCGTTTCATCATTAACGCCGCAGAC
>CAYTDS010000387.1:0-2193 GCA_964436555.1 uncultured Flavobacteriaceae bacterium
GTGAAATTAATTTATTACGCAGTACTTTTTGTGAGTCTATCCGGCTATGCCCAAAGACACCTAAGATATGAAAGAGAAGTAGACCAAATTATAAAACGATATGACACGATTTGGGATAGCAGTAAAGAAACTATAGTATTTACGGGAAGTTCAAGCATACGTTTATGGAGAGACCTGGAACAACGTTTTCCTGAACATCAGATTGTGAATACCGCTTTTGGCGGCTCACACAGTTCCGATCTGTTAATGTACACCGATAAGTTAATAGTGCCCTATAATCCCAAAATTGTTTTTATTTACGAAGGCGATAACGATCTGGCCGACAGAAAAAAAGTACCGGTAATTGTTTCTAATATTGAAAACATAATAGCTAAAATAAAAGAAAGTAATCCCGGTACGCGTATTGTGCTCATTTCCGCCAAACCCAGCCTCACCCGGTGGAGCAAACGACGGAGATACCATCAATTAAATGAGGCCTTGCGCGTATTGTGTGAAGGGGATTCTTCTTTAGAATTTGCAAACGTTTGGGATGTGATGCTGACAGATGGTAAAGTAAATCCTGAGCTCTTTTTGGTAGACGGCTTGCACATGAATACACTGGGCTATGACCTTTGGTATAATGTTTTAAAGAATTACATAAATTAAATAACAACCAATGAAAAACTCAATTTTAGTAAAAACAGCTGTCGTACTTGTAGCCATTGCAGGATTTATTGCCTGCGGAGAGCAAGAAAAAAAGACAGTGATTAACTTTCCGGCCTCTGATTTGGCTATGGAGAACCTTATTCCAAAACCCCTAAAAATTATCCCCACTAACAGTGCTTTTGCCCTCGACCAAAATACAGCCATTTATACCTCTCAAACGGCTCAGGGTTTTACGGAAGTGGGACAGTTTTTGTCGGATAAAATTAAAGAACATATTGATCTTTCCGTACCGGTAAATACCTCAGGTGCCAACACTATAGAGCGTATTGTATACATAAACCAAACGGACAATCCCGATTTTGAAAGTGATGAAGCGTATGAACTGCATATCTCCAGAGATTCCATCATTATCAATTCTAAAACGGCAGAAGGAGCCTTCCGGGGCGTACAGACGTTAAGGCAAGTGATTCCTAACACCAGTAATGATACTCTTGCACCTCAAAAAATGTGGCTTATCCCCACGGGAAAGATTACCGATAACCCCAATTTTTCCTTTCGCGGCTCAATGCTGGATGTAGCACGACACTTCTTTAGTGTAGAAGATGTAAAAAAGTATATTGACCTCCTCGCCTATTACAAATACAACGTTCTGCATTTACATTTATCTGATGATCAGGGATGGCGGATTGAAATAAAATCCTGGCCCAAACTTACCGAGATTGGTGGAAGTACCCAAGTGGGCGGTGGTCCGAGTGGCTTTTACACTCAGGAAGAATACAAAGATATTGTTGCCTATGCTGCTAAACATTTTATTACCGTAATCCCGGAAATTGATATGCCCGGTCATACCAATGCGGCTTCTGTGGCCTATCCTTTTTTAAACGGAAATGGCAAAAAAGTATCGCTCTACACAGGGACACAGGTAGGTTTTAGTACCTTTGATACCCGCAAAGACACGGTTTACTCTTTTATTGACGATGTGGTACGGGAAATAACTGCAATTACCCCGGGTCCGTACTTTCATGTAGGAGGCGATGAGAGTCATGTTACCAAAAAGAACGATTATATCTATTTTATGAATAAGGTGGAAAAAATTGTACAGAAATACGGAAAGCGTGCTATTGGATGGGATGAAATTGTTACGGCGGATGTAGATACTACGACCATTGCCCAATATTGGAGTAGCGGTGCAAATGCCAAAATAGCGGTAGAAAAAGGGATGCAGGTAATTCTTTCTCCCGCCAAAAAAGCCTATTTGGATATGCAGTACGACACCCTGTCCAAACACGGATTACATTGGGCTGCCTATATCCCTGTGGATACGGCTTATGTATGGACTCCGGAGGAATATGACGGTATCCCCATGAAAAACATTTTAGGGATTGAAGCCCCGTTATGGTCCGAAACCATAAGCACTATGGCAGAACTGGAGTACCTGGCATTTCCCCGTGCCATTGGGTATGCAGAATTGGGATGGTCTACCGCAGAAAACCGGGACTGGGAAAACTATAAAGTGCGCCTTGGCAACCAGGCTCCCTATCTGGACCG
>CAYTDS010000388.1:0-2186 GCA_964436555.1 uncultured Flavobacteriaceae bacterium
GATTTAACAAAAAGCAAGGATCCAGGTTGCAAAATGGAGTCATGGGGTTTGGGAGCTCCTGAAGGTAATTGCTTTTGCAATTCTTCCCAGTTGATTGAGCGCTCTGCAATAGTAATGTACTTTGTCTCCTTAACAAATTGTGCAAATTGTGCATTGGTTACTTCTGTCTGGTCCATAAAAAACCCATCTACAAAAACCTTGTGGGCAGGTTTTTCATGGTGCATTGCCATCCCATCTTGCGGAACAGCCCCTTGTGTAAATTCGCCCCCGGGTACCCATACCATACCTCTTGGAGTATTTTGTGCATGGGGTTGAGAATGCGGCTCTTTCTCCTCCTTTTGGACGCGATCAGTTTTGCATTGTATTAGAATTAAAATAAGGCTTAACCAAAAAAAGTGCATCTTAGTGGTAAACATACATCTCTGAATTTGAAGCATAAGAGCTATTGCTTGAACTCGTCTTAACAATAGGCACAAGATTAAGAGCGATTTCTAGTATAGATTTTAAAATTCAAAAATAAGGCTTTCTATTTATTTTGCAGACGTAAAACCAAAAAAGCCTTCAACTTTCGTTGAAGGCTTTTGCGGTCCGGACGGGACTTGAACTTTGTCCAAAAAGCCCTTTATTTTATTGAGGCTTTTCAAGTAATTTTATGCCTTACTCACCAATTTACTCACCTGAAAAATTTAACATTTTTAACATTTTTATTGGCTGAATTTGGGGTTATTTGATTTCTGAAAAATACATATTTCTCCCAAATTAGGTCAAAATAGTTTGGTGGTAAGAGCTATTTTGAGCCAATTAAAACTTCTAATCAACTCAGTTTTTTATTATATTTGAGCCAATTATTAAAGCTAATCGGCTCATGAAATATAATTGGCAACAAAAGGACTGGCCTAATTTTCGATACGATATTATCGATATTGAGGATATGTTATTTCAATTCGCTGAGCGAACCGGAAGAATAAGTGGATTTTTAGAAGGCCTTCCTAAAGAAATGCAAACAGAAGCCATGATCAACATTATGGTTTCCGAAGCGATTAAAACCTCAGAAATAGAAGGGGAGTATTTGAGTCGAAAGGATGTGGTATCTTCGATTAGAAGAAATTTGAATCTCCATGCTGACCTTCCAATATTAAATGACAAAAGGGTAGAAGGCATATCGGAGCTAATGATAGCGGTTAGAAACAGCTTTTTGGAGCTTTTAACAGAAGAAACCCTATTTTCTTGGCATACTATGCTGATGAAGGGAAACAAAGCTATAGAAGCCGGTGTATGGCGCACCCACCAAGAGCCTATGCAGATTGTGTCTGGTGCCTTGGGAAAGGAGAAAATACATTATGAAGCTCCTCCTTCTAATTTGGTGGGAAAGGAAATGATGAACTTTATTACGTGGTTTAATTCAACTGCACCCAATGGCTCCAACCCGATTAAACAACCCATTATCAGAGCAGCAATAGCACACTTGTATTTTGAATCTATTCACCCGTTCGAAGATGGTAACGGCAGAATAGGGCGAGCAATTTCTGAAAAAGCCCTATCACAAAGCATTCAAAGGCCTATTTTGTTAAGTCTATCAAAATCAATTGAGCAGCATAAAAATAGCTATTATGATGCGCTGCAATTGGCTCAGCGTTCCAATGAAATAACACCTTGGATAACTTATTTTGTAAAAACCGTTCTAGACGCACAAATACAAGCGGAAGAGGAAATTGAATTTACACTAAAAAAGACCAAATTCTTTGACATAAACCTAACCGCGCTTAATGAACGGCAACTGAAGGTAATTAAAAGAATCCTGGAAGAAGGTCCAAAAGGATTTGAAGGAGGCATGAACGCCAGAAAATATGTTGGCATTGCCGGAACTTCCAAAGCAACTGCAACAAGAGACTTACAAGACTTAGTTGAAAAAAATATTTTTGTTCCGGTAGGAGCAGGGAGAAGTACTAGGTATTTGCTTCAACTATAGTCTTGCTTGAGTAAGATCTTGTTCTGAAAAATAGGCTAAAGAATTAATAATTTACTCCCTGTTTTATCTTGTAATGAGTTGGGTCAAGTTAACCAAAAGAACATCAAATACATTTATGGAAAAAGTAAAAACCAAAAAAGCCTCCAACTTATATTGAAGGCTTTTGCGGTCCGGACGGGACTCGAACCCGCGACCCCCTGCGTGACAGGCAGGTATT
>CAYTDS010000389.1:0-2177 GCA_964436555.1 uncultured Flavobacteriaceae bacterium
TTACAATATAATGAGGCAAGTAGAATGGTACTTGTCTTGAAATAGGATTTTAATAAATACTGCTATAGACAATATTAGTTAATACCATTTAATTTTGTTGAAAGTTAAGTCTTTTGAGTTATTATTCCTCACATACTGTGCCTTATTACCAAATAGGATAGAAAATGTAAAAAGAGTGTAATTGTTGTTTTAATCATTTTCGCTTTACACGTTTATAAATCGAAACTGGTAGTATTGCCGAGTTTTGAACAATCAACACTAATTTATTTCTGTTTTGAAATTGGAATTTATAGGGAACCGTAAAAACAATAGTGTCCTTTTCAATATCATCTATGTAAATTGCCCTTTCGAACAGAAGGGAATCCTTGATCCAGTACTTTTGATAAATAAAACCTTCATCATCATCATTCAAAATGCGCATCACGCTATCTGGCAGATACTCTTGATAGCCAGAATTGCCTAAATAAGGTGGTGCATCCAAACCGGCACCTAAGTTTGTCAGTTCCCATCTGCCTAAAATAACCTCTTGTGGCTTGTCAATTGGGCTATCATCTTTACTGCAACTATAAATTATGAGTGTTGTTATAAGATAATAAAAAATTTTTTTGCTCATAAGAAATTGTGGTTTATCAGGTTTAAATATTACTAAATCGCATTTCAGTGACACCTAACTAAATAAGAAGTCTTCTTGCTCAATATAGGCACTGTAAATTGCAAAAACAATTAAGTTTTGTTGCAAAGCAACTAAGTAAAAATGACATTAATGCTGATTCTTTAGTATAAATTAAAAAATGAATCAGTAGTTTGTCTTTTCTGTTTAAATTCTAATACTAGGTAATAATCATATTTAACTTAGGAATCAGATTCGCAGCTTCTTTCATCTTCTTATCAATGATCTTGGCATAGATTTCGGTAGTCCTTATTTCACGATGCCCCAGACGTTTTGAAACGGTATAAATATCAGCTCCATTCTCTAAAAGCAAAACGGCATTAGTGTGTCGTGCGGAGTGGAAGGTTATATGCTTATTTATTCCGGCAAACATACACCACCTCAGTAATTGCAGATTCATATGAGCACTATACCGCAGACCTTTAAAGACCTTTTCCTTGGGCTCACATCGTGCTCCTAAAAGGTCTCGCGCTTGCTGTGAAATATATAAATATTCTACACCATCTGTTTTCTTTTGCTGAAACACAATTCTAAAAATTAGGTCGCCTAGATTATCCGTTCCTTCTTCTCGCACTTCGGACCATTTTAATTTATTAATGTCCGACCATCTTATCCCGGTCAATGCAGAGAATAAAAAGGCCCGTTTCAATAATGGGATTTGGCAGGGGGTATTTGACAAATTTTGAAGTTCGTCCGAGCTAAGGTACTCCCTGGTGGACTCCCCCATAGCAAAACCTTTAACTTTTTTAATAAGGTTTTCTTTTAAATAACCTTCCTCAAAAGCTGCATTTAAACAAGCTTTGAATTTGTTGAAATAGGTATGCTTTGTATTTTGAGATAGCTTTTTCTTGCTTTGGGTTACGGCTACAGTATCCAGATATTTTTTAAATCCTTTAATAAAATCTACATCGATATCATCAAATGTGATATGGTTAGGGCAGTATGCCTCAATGTGCTTTTGTGCAGCATCCCAATTGTCATAATTACCTTTGGTCTGATAGCGTTCCTCTTTCTTTTGCTCATAAAAGTCAATAAACCCTGTTTTAGCTTGATAATCATTTTGGATATTATATTTACCTTGGTAAACTTCCGCTTTCCTTATTGCCAGGATCTGGTCGGCAAGTTCCAGGTGTTCCTTGTTTTTCTTTTTTTCTGCGGCTGTCTTTGGTTCGGTGGTCAGGTAGAGTTCCAAATATTCAAAATCCCGAAGGATTTTACTTTTACCTTCAGGTGTAGTTGTATGACCTTTATAATACTCTAGATAAAGGCTAGTCATTCCACTTTTTAGTTTTTTCTTTCTGAGATGAATTTTCATATGAGGTGTAAATTTTTGTATCTCACACACAAAATTGAATTTTGAGATACAAATGAGAGACAAAAAAGTACGAAAATCATACAAATAAGGGAAATAAAAAATTTTAAAGTTATTAACAAGTATTTGATTTACAAGTAAATATAATCAAATACAACCAAATAAAATGAATATCTATTTGCCAATACAAAAATT
>CAYTDS010000390.1:0-2176 GCA_964436555.1 uncultured Flavobacteriaceae bacterium
GACAAAAATTTCAAACACAAGTGCTGATTTTTGGTTAAAAATACGTGTCTGTTTAAAATTAATATCTACGTTGCCTTGAACAATTTTGAATCAATTATAATTCATTAGTTTAGTAGTACATATAAAGTGGATGTATGAACCTTGGTGTTTATAGCCATACTATAGCCATAATTATGAAAAAAATTCTATATGCTCTTATCCTTGTTTTCTCTATAATTCAATTACAAAGTCAAACATTAGAATCAGACATCTTTTGGCTAGCTATCGAATCTAAACAAATAAGTAAAAAAGGCTGGATTACTCCTTTAGATGGATTTGCTTTTAATTTTGGAAGAAAAGAATCCAATGGGACCCATGTGTTTTCTGATTCGGTAGGAACCGGTGAATTTAAAGTTAGAAAGAAAAAAATATTGTTTAATGGGAAACTATTAGGTAAAATTATCCATAAGGACCAGGACAGTTTGATTTTGGTTGTGGACAAAAAAATGCGTGTAAAATTTATACCTCTAAAGCCAGAAACCAAGTTCAATATTTCAGCAGATTTTTGGAACCATCTGGATTGGACTTTCTATACAAATGATTTTACTCAACATTTTAGGCTTTTAAAAGAATCATGGAAATGGGGAGCCGATGAACCACCTAAAATAGGTCTAATTACTACAATTGAAGAAAACTATAAAAATTCTCACACTGAAAAATGGAATTTTAAAATTATAGACGATATACATCTTTTTGTTAAAACATACAGCCAGATGGAAGAGGATATTTACCTAGTAAAAGAGTATCGAAACGATACGGTTGTTCTAGAGAGTTTAAGCAATCCGGTTTATCAAGAAAAAAATGAACTTGTTAAAATTCCTTCAATAACAAAATCCGAAAAAGACAATATTGCTAACATAATTAAGAATCAGTTATGGATCGGCTCTGAATTTATCCATAAGGCTAGCCATTTGGACAACGAGCCTGAAACTGATGACGGTAGCATAACGGGCTTCTATGCAATCGACACTCTGTCTTTTCAAAACAAATCGTTAGCCAACAAAGGCTTATCATTCAGGTTTTTCGATAACTCGAAGTATGAAATATATGAATCAGATACCCTAAGATTAAAAGGGAATTGGAAAATTTCTGATACAGGAAGGCAAATCGTTTTAAATCTAGGTTGCAATCCAGAAGACTACATAGATTTAATAGAAATTAAATCGGACGATATTATTATAGGTAAAATAGATCGATTTCAAGCAGGGGAAAGGAAAAGGGACTTTATTGAGTATTATTATCAACTCAGACTAACGAAATAGCAATTCATAGTCATTAAACAAGCCCATACTTAGAAAAATCAAAGAGACATTTTGATAATTACAATAGTTCGGCTAGAAAAATAAGAAACCCACGCGTTGTATATTCTATTAGCATTTAGTGAGTGCCATTTGACCTCACCTTACGGGTGTACAAGCACCCTCTAATAATGGACTAACATAAAATAAGTTCAATACCCCCTTAGTGGTATTTAGAAAGTGTATACATGAGCTCATTGATGTTCATAGTGATACCTTAGCAAGCCTTTATAGGAAAATTTAGGTGGGATTATAAAATTTGAGTATATTTAAATATGCAAATTGAAAGAACAAATAAGGAAATATTAATTCGACTAGCATCGGGTACGGATTTAGTTGGACTTCAACGAATTTTAGACTATCTAAAATTCCGTGAAATAGCCTCGAAAAGCAAAGCATCTCAAAAGCAAATCGACGAACTTGCTATCGACTCCAAAGCTTCTTGGTGGAGTAAAAACAAAAGTCGCTTCGTGAAGTGAAAATTGTTGTAGACACCAATATAATTTTCAGCGCACTTTTAGGCCCAAATGGGACAATAAGCGATCTTTTGCTTAATTCTTCAGATATCTTTGAATTTTATTCGCCAACTTTTCTACTGGATGAGCTCAAAAATCATAGAACAAAACTTTTAAAACTTGGCGGATATTCGGCAAAGGAATTAGACTTCCTTCAACTGACCATTTTGAAGAAAATCGACATGATAGATTTGCAATCTATCCCGCAATCAACATTTGAAAAATCAATTGAACTGACTAAAAACGTGGATGAATATGACGCTCCATTTATAGCTCTTGCATTGGAATTGGATTCGCCTCTTTGGACGGGCGACAAAAAACTGA
>CAYTDS010000391.1:0-2174 GCA_964436555.1 uncultured Flavobacteriaceae bacterium
TTGTCATTGCAAGTATGATAGGAACGGGCGTTTTTACCAGTTTGGGATTTCAGCTTCTTGATTTGAAGAATACATGGAGCATTATTATCCTTTGGGTACTAGGAGGAATTATGGCGCTTATTGGGGCGTTTAGTTACGCTGAATTAGGGACTCATTTTAAAGACTCCGGAGGTGATTATATTTTCCTCTCTAAGATTTTTCATCCTTTTTTTGGATACTTATACGCCTGGATTTCCTTAACAGTTGGTTTTTCGGCACCGGTTGCAATTGCTGCTATGGCTCTTGGCTATTATCTTAATGATTTTATCCCTGTACATCATGTAAAAATACTAGCCATTTCAGTAATCCTTTTAGTAAGTATTGTTCATTCTTTTAACTTGAAACAAAGCGGGCGTTTTCAAGATGCTTTTACAATCATAAAAATTCTTTTTGTTTTAGTCCTAATTGTATTGGGATTCCTGTATGTTCCAAATAGTACCCCCGATTTTGATTTTAGCTCAACATGGCAACAAGAAATTTTAAAGCCCGGTTTCGCAGTTTCGTTGGTCTATGTGTTTTTTGCCTACACAGGGTGGAATGCCGCAGCGTATATTGTGGACGAGATTAAAGATCCCAGGAAAGATTTGCCTAGAGCTTTAATTGGATCAACCTTTTTTGTTTTAATGGTATACGTATTATTGCAGCTAGTTTTTTTAAGGCATGCGTCTATTGCACAATTACAAGGAAATGTGGAGGTAGCGGTAATTAGCTTTTCCAATATTTTTCCAAAATGGGGTAGTGCATTAGTGAGTTTATTTATTGGTGTACAACTCATTGGAACTATTAGTGGTTATATATGGGTGGGTCCTAGAATAACACATGCCATGGCCAAAGATTTTAGGTTGTGGAAACCATTTGCCGGACTTAACAAAGATGGCATTCCGGTTAAGGCACTTTGGCTTAATACCTTCATATGTATAGTCCTCACGCTTTCCGGATCTTTTGAAAAAATACTATTGTATGCAGGTTTTGTGCTTCAAATTATGGGGACGCTATCTGTGGTTGCTGTTATCTTTATTAAAAGGAAAGAAGGGGTATTTTATAATAAGTTTAAACCATACCCGCAACTTCTTTATTTGCTGTTTAGTGCATGGGTTACTTTTTATGTTTTTACTGATAGGCCATGGGAGAGTCTAGCTGGATTTGGCATTATTGCTGTCGGTGGTGTATTATATCTTTTTGATAAACGAATACCCTAACGCCCTTTATTGTATACCTTTTATACACATTTTTAAACCGCTACACATTTTTATACACTCTTAACACAGGCAATAATTTGCAACTAATTGTTTTGCAATGGGTTGCAAAAATACTTTTTGATGGCATCGTTTTTTCTATTGGTATAAGAGAAATTATAAGTTTAATCAAAAAATAATAAATAAGATGAAAAAATTAGTTTTTGCAACAGCTCTTACAATAGGAAGTTTAGCAACAATTTCAGCAACAACAACTCCAATTTTCCATGATGGAATAATGGAAACTGTAATGGCTCAGGATTTTACTGAAATCAGCGTATCGGAAGTTCCTGCAACAATTAGTACTGCTCTAGAAAATGATCATCCCGGAGCTACTATTACTAAGGCATTTAAAAATGAAGAATCCATTTACAAGATAGAAGTAGCCAAGGAAGATGGAACTGCTGTAGTTTTATATGCAGATGCCAACGGTAATTGGTTAGACATTTAAAATTTTTCTTCTAGGTAGAAAAGTTTTGGTTGGTTTGGTTTGTTTAAAAAGGCTGCGAAATCGCAGCCTTTTTTTCGTTGTATACCGGACTTATTGATTAATCACAAGTTTTAAGCATGTTATACTGGAGCGTTTATAATAAGTATATTACCCGATTTAGCAAATTCTAAAGATAAAGGTGCCATCAGTTAGTGATAAAATAATTAGCGCCATGGGTATATTTTACTCAATAACTTTTACAAGTACACACTTTTATACATTGCTTTAAATGCACCTAAAAATTTAGTTAATTGAAAATCAATTATTTAAATCAAAATATAGAACATTTTCAAAATTGGTATTGTATTTTCAATAGTACTAATGAATTTAATTAGTATTAACATTTAAATATAACTATCATGAAAAAATTAATGTTCGCAGCCGTATTGGCTTTTGGAAGTTTAACAGCT
>CAYTDS010000392.1:0-2173 GCA_964436555.1 uncultured Flavobacteriaceae bacterium
TATATGCAGACGATGTTTCCAACCCGCCCCAAGATAGTTTTTTATAATAGTCCATAGGCTTGGAGTAATTATCCCAAACTGCTAGGGAGATGGCCATGGCATCTACATATTGCGAAATAAATTGGTGCTGAGCTAAATTTTGAGCATTCCTTTCTTTAATTGGAATTGTGTTTAATAAAACATTCAGGTTTTGCACGACATCCCCAGTTGGCTGAGCTTTTGAAAGAAAATTAACAAAAGCATGCATACTTTCATTGATGATGGTCTTGGCCACAAAAAGGGAAGTGTCGTTTTTTTGAAACGGCTAGATTAACAGAACGGACAAGCCAATCCTTTAACCAACAAAAAAATAATTTAGATAATCAAAATTAAAACTTAAAAAACGTAAAAAAGAAGGGGTCTTTATAAATTTGGTCTTAAAAAGTAAGTGAAAATAATAAAGACCCTTCTTGTTTTAATCAGTAGTCAAATATTTCTCCCAAAACAAATGCCTTGGATACCAAGTTCCATCCTTTACGGTCCATTTGACAATTGCAAAATGGCAGCATTGGTGGACTAATATTGATAGTCGTTTGAAGTATATTTAGCATTTTTCCATTTTCAATAAATTTTTGTTCAATAAAAAAGGTAAGAAGATTTTTGAATTGTTCAGCAAACATCTTGTTTGATGAAAGTTAATCATACAAACTTAAGCCAGTTTTAGCTTTCATTTTATACGCTTTATTCCTTGTAGAATCTACCAGAATAATATAAACTTGTATATTTTGAGCCATTATATCTTTTCTAAGCATTTCTGTTATACTGGTTAAATTATAAGTCTCAAATTTTTCTATCTCTGAGATTTTAATAGGAATTTTATTTTCATATTCAAACTCAAAAGCTTCTCCTGTGCCTATTGAAATACTAAATTCTTCTCGTCCATTTTTTTTGTGGATATTTTTTTTCGGATAGGATAAAGGGTATGCCTTAGATATACTATCAAATTTAGATCGCTCAATTTCATTTAGTTTGGAATACTCATCGGAATCAACTAGCGCAATTGTAGGATTAAAGTTGTCAGGAAAAAACGCGCTATACTTTGACCAAGTAGAATCACTAAAAGTATCATTTTGCTTATCAAAAATTAGGTAGAGCCTCTTTTTTGAAATAAGGTTGTTAAGTTCTTTAAAGTAGATTCCACCAAAAATGATAAAAAAGAGTAGAAGTATAAATCCACTTATTTTTGCAGTATTTTTCATTAGTTACAATTTAATCCCTTATCTCTTGCTTTTTTTTCTGCTTTTTGTACTTCTGCTTTTTGGGCATTGGTAAGCTTTTGATGTAATCCCGACCATGCTAAATTTTCATAATATGAAAAATCACTTTCACTTGAATTATCAAATTGCTTTAATGCATTTGCCATAGGTATAACATAATTTTGTCGCATTATTTCATGATGCAAATTGTGGTTTCCTTTTTCTTGTTTAATGTAGTTTGCAAAAATATCTATAAATGAAGCTTGTCCAGCTCCATATTGATGTTTTAAAAGTAAAGCATGAATTGACTCATGTAAAATAGTTTTAGCAATTTCTATTGGGGCTCTATTTTCAAAGAAATCTGAATTTAAGGTAATTGTGTAACTAATTGAATTTGTTTTTGAAGTTTTTCCATTTACAGGATTTCCTTCAAGACTTTTTACATTAGGTGAAACTTTGTAGGTTAAATAGTTTTTTTCAAAATTCAAATCATCATTAAATGCAATCCAAGTGTTGGTCATTATATTGTGATTATTTACAGCCGTTCTCATTAATTTGTTATACGCACACAAGGCCTTAGTATTCTTCATACTGCTATCCAAAATAATCTTAGTTGGACTTACCTCAGCATTTTTCGGCGGGGTACTAGTATATTTTGGCGCCCCCACAGGCGCACCTGCTTGGGTGACGGCTTGTGTGGCGTAATTGGTAGCAAATGGAGCCGAAATGCTCGCGGAAACGCTAGTAGGGCTATTAATTGGTACCAAACGCAGTTCCTGAACAGGTTTGTGTTCTTGAATGTTACTTAGTTCTGCAACCCCATTTGGTCTAAGGTTGTACCACCATGTTTCATATACAACACTTACCCATGCATACATCCATCCACCGCTGGTACTTCCTCCGCTGCACCCTCTGCAGACACCGCCACTTCCACCACC
>CAYTDS010000393.1:0-2172 GCA_964436555.1 uncultured Flavobacteriaceae bacterium
CAAACCCCGGTTATTCGGCTATTGGACGCCTACGAGGCTTAGCAGAATTACGAGGATTAGAATTGGGTATTTTGAAAGGGATGACCTAAAACATGAAATTATATACACTATCAAGAACCAAATGCAATTTTTACAATATTTTACTCCTGAGATTACGGTCACATCTCCGGGAAGAATAAATTTAATTGGTGAGCATACCGATTATAACCTTGGTTATGTGCTTCCTACAGCCATTGAGAAAAGTATCACTTTACAGTTTCAAAAGAATGGTAAAAAGAATAGTTGCCGTGTCTTTAGCAAAGGATATGATGTTGGTTTTGAATTTGAATTAAATTTGTTGGCGAGAAGTGTTGTAGAGTGGGAAAATTATATTTTAGGGGTTGTCAGTGAAATTTCAAAAAGAACCGAAGGACTTGAAGGATTTGATTGTGTTATCGAAAGTAAATTACCTACAGGATCCGGGATAAGTTCCTCTGCTGCTTTGGAGTGTGGACTCGCCTTTGGATTGAATGAACTATTTCAACTCGGCATATCGAAAATGGATATCGTGGAACTCTCCCGTGACGCAGAACACCATTTTGTGGGGACCAAGTGTGGGATAATGGATCAGTTTGCATCGGTAATGAGCATAGAAAAAAATATTATTCTTCTCGACTGTAAAACAGTAGAGGCACAGTTTATTCCATTTGATATAGCTCCCTATAAAATTGTGTTGTTGAATACCAATGTCTCCCATAATTTGGCTTCAAGCGAATACAATACCCGTAGAAACGAATGTGAAATTGGCGTAGCTGTCATAAAAGAACTATATCCTGAGATAGCATCGCTTAGAGATGTCAACCTACTGATGTTAAACCGTTGTAAAGCTAAAATGGCTACAAATGTTTTTAATAGATGCACTTATATTATAGAAGAAAATCAACGGGTATTGGATGCTGTTAAAGCCCTAACTGAAAATAACCTGAATCAATTTGGTAAACTGCTTTATGAAGCCCATGAAGGAATGCGGATATTGTACGAGATTAGCTGTCCGGAGTTGGACTTTTTAGTCGATTTCTCTAAATCCTACGATACGGTTCTGGGTGCCCGACTGATGGGTGGTGGTTTTGGCGGCTGTACTATAAATATAGTACATAGGGACACATTGGATCAATTTATCGATGAGGCTTCCACGGCATATGAAAAAAAATTTAAGAGAAAACTTTCTCCGTTGGAAATAAAACCTAGTAAAGGCACTTTACTGGTTCGGAGTTAAAAGATGGTTTTTCTTATACCAAATGACTATGGTGCCATAATAACTTCTAATAACTTTAACCACTTATTTTTTTACTAATAAGCTACTTTTGTAGCCTAATATTTTTATCATGTCAGAAACAATAGAACGTATAAAAACATTAATAATTGGTTCAGGACCCGCCGGATATACTGCAGCGATTTATGCTGCGAGAGCGGATCTAAAGCCGGTTATGTATACTGGAATGGAGCCGGGTGGACAGTTGACCACCACTACGGAAGTGGATAATTTTCCAGGTTATCCGGAGGGTATTGACGGACCTACCATGATGTTGCAACTACAACAACAAGCTGAACGCTTTGGTACTGAAGTGCGAATTGGGATGGTCACAGCTGTTGAATTTAGTGATGAGTTAGGCGGAATTCATAAACTAACCATCGACGATAATAAAACCATTGAAGCGGAAACAGTAATTATTTCTACGGGAGCTACAGCTAAATATCTGAACATTCCAAGTGAACAACGTTTACGCGGAGGTGGTGTTTCGGCTTGTGCGGTATGCGACGGTTTTTTCTACAGAGGTCAGGAAGTAGCCATAGTAGGCGCAGGAGATACTGCTGCTGAAGAAGCCTCTTATTTGGCTAATATATGCAGTAAGGTTACCATGTTGGTGCGAAGTGATAAAATGCGGGCTTCAAAAGCCATGCAGCATAGGGTGAACAGTCTTAAAAATATTGAAATTCGTTATAACACCGAGGTTGATGAGGTTCTTGGAGGCCAAGTAGTTGAGGGGCTTCGCATCGTAAATAACCAAACGGGAGAAAAAGAGGAGATAACTATAACAGGTTTATTTATCGCTATCGGACATAAACCGAATACCGACATTTTCAAAGGTCAGCTAGATATGGATGAAACCGGATATTTAATTACCAAAGGAA
>CAYTDS010000394.1:0-2138 GCA_964436555.1 uncultured Flavobacteriaceae bacterium
CATTTTCTCCAAGAAAAGGGAGCTGTTTTCTATAAGATAAATAGAGGTGGTGATATTACCTATCATGGTCCGGGACAAGTAGTGGGTTACCCAATTCTAGATTTGGATAATTTCTTTACGGATATTCATAAATACCTGCGATTTTTGGAAGAAATGGTAATTTTAACTCTTGCTGAATACGGCTTAAAAGGAGAGCGCTCTAAAGGGGAAACCGGCGTTTGGCTTGATGTTGGCACTCCATTTGCCCGGAAAATATGCGCTATGGGCGTACGGGCCAGCAGATGGGTTACCATGCATGGTTTTGCATTGAATGCAAATGTGGATTTAGGGTATTTTGATTTAATGATTCCCTGTGGTATTAAAGGCAAGGCAGTAACCTCTTTAAACCTTGAACTAGGCAGGGCTAAAGTGGATATGGAAGAGTTAAAAAGCAAATTAATAAAACATTTTAGCGCCCTTTTCGGAGCTGAACTGGTAGAGAACCAAGGTGTTGAAGGATAAGATAGTAGAAGTACATTTTTACTTTTTATGAACTCTTACCGGATTGTTTTTTGCCATTTTAAACGGTGGGTAAATGATGTACTATTTGGGAATAATCCCTATGAACATTTCAAAAGCTTGATGCTTGTTCTATTTTATATATTATCATTATCACCTCTAAGGTTGTAAGAATAATGTATCACTTGTTCTTCTTTTGTGGGTACTGTTGAGCGGTAAAAATCAAGAGCGTAGTCATCAACTACATCTGCCTGAACAAAAACTTCTTCAAATCCTTTTTGTTTACAGAAATCGGTGGTAAAAGCAATTAATTTTTTTCCAATACCTATTCTTTGATACTCGGTCAAGACAGCAAGGTCGTAGATATAGGCTAATGGTTTTTCAGAGTAATATTGATCTAGTACATAAACTGTTAATCCTGCGATGACCTTGCTTTCAGTCTTTGCTACAATAGCGACAAAAGTTTCTTTATTTAGAAGTCCTTGCAAGTGGTTGTCGTTTGGCATTTTAAAATTCTCCATTTCAAATACGTTCTCAAAAACCAAAATGAGTTCTTTTAATTCGTTGAGATTGTCTGCTGTTACTATTTTAATATCTATTTTCACACGTTATCTTGCTTGCAATTATGGGTAACTTTTTAAAAATCTCACTTTGGTTATAACAGTACTAACACGGGTTTATGCAAAATTCTCATTTAGCTCCAACTTCTTTATTATTTATGCTAGTAATGTATGCCAAATAAATCTAAACAATTTATAGCATCAATTTAAAAGGCGCCAAACTTTTTAAGTAAGTATGGAAATAGCCCAAACCGTATAAAACCAAACAAAACCTATCCAAGTAATTGGGTGTATTTTTTTTAGCGAAAGCCAGTCATATACAAACAATGAGATGAATAAACCGTTCCATACAATTAGAATAAAAGCCATATAATTATCAATATAGAGATTTCCTGTAACCCGGCTTAAAATAGGTTCCAAAATTAATAAAGAGGCCAAATAAATATACCTTTTGTGTTTGGCTCCGTTTTGTCTGTTGAGATACCCAAGCAGTACCAAAATCGCAAAGCTTAGCATAAAAAAGCGATTAGCCTTCACAAAATAGGGCATAGCATCCCAACCTTTATATACAGTTATAAATATATATACTGTGCTAAGGAAAACTCCTATTGCAACTAACATACCGATAGTGCCCCATTTAATATGGGCTTTGTAGTTTGCTTTCCGTATAAAATTGGTTTGAGCTACAAAAATGATGAACCAGGCAAACATAAAGAGCCCATGGATAATAAATTTGGGGTCGCTGTTGCTTTTTTGCCCTACGTTGGTTATCAAATTATCAGAGAAGGCAATTAGAGACAGGATTAGCAGCATTATACTTGCTATTGAAAAATAGTATGTTCTCATGCGGATTTTGGTTAGTTTATTTGTCTAAATGACAATTTTTTAAACCTTTTACTGCCTTCCAAAATTTTACAATGCATATTCACCAAAAGTGAGCAAATTGTGATCCGGGTCTAGCAAAGAAAATTCTTTCTGACCCCAAGGTTTTGTTTCCAGTTGGCCATTAGGATGAATAGCAATTTTGCGATCTAAAATTGTTTGGTACAAAATATCAATAGTATCGGTTCTAATATATAC
>CAYTDS010000395.1:0-2129 GCA_964436555.1 uncultured Flavobacteriaceae bacterium
ATCAATTTTTTCTAAGGGTCTCCCAAGGCCCCGAAATGGCCAAAGTAAGTCCCTCTTCCTGAATATTAACAAACAAGAATTTACCACTTGGAGAAAAGCAAGCTCCCGCAAGTTCCGATTTAGAAAAAATATTACGTGCAATGGTATAGCCTTTACCCTCGGGAGTTATTCCACGGATGTAAGCATCGGGATGGTCTTCACATAAAATGACATCTCCCCAAGGGGCTACAGTAAGATTATCACAGTTTTTAAGGGTGTCAAAATCATCCGACTCGGCAAATAAGACTAGTTTTCCTGGTTTCAAGGCTTCCGTAGTATTCCCCTCGTTTGGGGAGGGTATATATTTAAAAACCTGCCCTAGATTTTTCTGACCTCCATTGGTGCAGGCAAAATAAATTTCATTGTTACCGTACCACATGCCTTCTCCTCTAGCGAAAATAGCGGCACCATTAGCTCTTCCGCGTAAGCGCAAATCGTTAGTTGGCGATTCTACATCGTTCATAGTAATCCATTCTGTTTCAAGCGAATCACCTATTGATAAGGATTTTTCCTCCCAGTTTCGGGTATCGAAACCGGGCTGTCCTTTAATTTTTAGTGCCTGTAATTCACCGCCGTTTTGCAATTTTCCTTTTACTTTGGGGATAAAGCGGTAGATGAGCCCATCTCCGGCATCCTCAGTTTGGTATACAAAACCGGATTTTGGGTTTACACATACGGCTTCATGATTGAAACGGCCCATGGCCTTAAGGGCAACGGGCTTGGTAAGTTTTTTTGAATGTGCGGCAATTTCAAAATTGTAACCATGTTCGGTTTCGTTATCATCCATTTTTGGAGTAACATCTTCTTCACAGGTAATCCATGTATTCCATGGTGTTATGCCGCCGGCGCAATTGCGATTGGTGCCTGCCAGGCTTAAAAATTGGGATTCTATCTTTCCTGTAGTTTCGTTAAAAATTAAGGTTGTGGTCCCACCTAGGCTTGGGGTTTTGCCAAGACCAAAATCGAAAAAATTACTTTTGGAAAGCTTTCCCAAAAGTTCATTTTGTTTTCCAAAAGCACTACTTTCAAGATCATGAGGGCTTACCTCGTGGTTGCGAACAATAACTGTTTTTCCTTTTACATTAAAAGCACCCATACCATCTGCTCTTCCGGGGACATAAAGTCCGTCCGACATTTTTTGTCCCCATTGGGAAATTACATCCACTTTAAATCCCGGAGCAATCTCTAACCATTTGTTATTTTGCAACGATTGGGAAAACAAATTTTCCGGCTTGAAAAGGAAAAGCGACAAGCCGTAGAAACCGGCTGAAATAGCCATGGACTGCTTTAAAAATTGCTTTCTGGAAATGGAATTCATTTTTATTTTTTTTTAGGTGTTTCTAGCTGTAATCTCAAGTATATTATAATTTAAAAATACGGATTTCGTTTCTATACATTATGCATAAGTTTTAATTAATGATGATTTCTTAACAGAAAGGTACACCTAATCCTAAAAGGGGAAGAATTGTCTGCAAGTGATACTAAATTCTATTGTTTTTAAATGTGTCTTGTTAAATAGTAAGAGGGCGATAACTTTTATTGTTATCCTTGAGAATTTTCCTTCTCTGTATCGCGATTAGTATCTGAGCTTAAGACATGAGTTTTTTCATCGTATTTTCCCTGTAACTCGTCAATCGTAGTTTGTTTCCAAAGAGGAACTCCGGTGAAATAGGAAGATCTACCAATGAGGTGAGCACCTATAGGTGCAGTGAGTAGAAGAAAGAACACAATGGCTATGGCACGTGTAGCAATGGAAACCTCGGAAAAATAAAGCCCTGTGCACAACAATAATAGCCCTACTCCTAAAGTGGCTGCCTTAGTGGTAACACTTATTCTAAGATACAAGTCGGGCATCCGAAGTAGCCCAATGGCTGCAATTAGAATAAGTAACGCACCAATCGTTGCCAGAACCATAATGGCTATATCCATCATCTTTTTTGTTTTTCGAGGTAATAGGAAAAAGCAACTGTACCCAAAAAGGCTATTAAGGCCAAAATCATGGCAATATCCAAAAAAGTAGCCTTATCATTTGTGATACTGTAAATGGCGATTATGCCTATACCAATAGTAATCATTAAATCTAACGCAAT
>CAYTDS010000396.1:0-2117 GCA_964436555.1 uncultured Flavobacteriaceae bacterium
GTGTTTTTGTGGAATGCAAATATCTGAGGTATTTGTTAAATACAAAAGTCTATTTTCATCTTATTCCAAAATAGTACCAATTACACGCCTAGCTCCCAAAGATAAAGTAGCTTGCTGATTTCAGATCCTATTTTTAAAAGCTAATCGGATTCTTCAGGAGTAAAATCATAGGGAACTGGTTAGGCAATACCCAATGTGCCGTATAAAGTACCGTTTAGCATCATGGACACCGCAATGAAACCCTTAACTTTGGTTTCTTTGGCAGCAGGACGGGCCAACCCTGAGGTATCGAATTTATGTTTTTAAATTTAGCGATTTCCTGTTTTAGAAAGAGACTGCAGTACCTGACAATTTTATTGATGCTTTCAGGAAATTGATACAGCATCACAGTAACGATTTCTAAATCACTGATAATAAATCTGATGAAATTGTATTATAAAACTAATGCTTCAAATAATCTTCTTGCGGTGGTTTCTAAGTCGGTACTTAATCCCGGATGGGGTCTGGAGGTTTGTATTACGGTACTTCTAATAGCTGTAAGCCACCGAAATCGGGAGCCAGCATCAAATTTAGCAATAGGTCCGGCCTCAAGCAGCCCAAGGCTGATTTGTTGAAAGGCAAGCAGATTTTTTTCGATTTGCTCTCCATCACATTCCGCAGATAAAAGACCCAATTTGCTTTTATCAAGATGATACAGCACTTTTATGTATTGTTCTTTTTTACAGAACAAAATGATGCCCACATTGATAAACTCTTCGCGCTCCACACTGGGAACGACCCGAATTACGGCATATTCATATAGGTGTTTATTGGGCATGTTGAGCTTCTTTTAGGAACAGTTCCGAATGCGCCAGACGGGTCATTAAAAACGTGTAGTAGACTTCCCTGATTTCCTCCGGAGTTTCTTGAACATCCTGCCATTGCAGCCAATTTTCAGGAATTAGGTTCACCAAGGCTCTCATTTTTTCTGGTGTTAAAATAGATGTGAACAGCGTATTGACCTGATCCAATTGGGATGCTTTCGCGAGCAGTACATGATCTTTTATCAAAGCAAAAGGGGTTTTAGCCTGAGTTTTCCAATTGGTAAAGGCATGGTGAAAGTAGAAGCAAGCTCCATGGTCGATTAGCCACAGTTCTTTATGCCATATCAGCATATTCGTATTCTTAAAGGTACGGTCAACATTCGTGGTAAAGGCATCAAGCCAAACAATTTTTGAGGCTAGGAAGGAGTCGATATGGGTAACCACTGAGTCGAATGTTATGGCCCCGGATAGAAAATGCAGTCCCAGATTAAGCCCCTGACTCGCCCGTAGCAAATCCTGAATTTCCTCGTCACCCTCAGTGCGTCCGAAGGCCTCATCCAATTGGGCAAAGACCAATTCAGGAACCCGTAAACCTAAGATACGGGCAATTTCTCCTCCCAATAATTCGGCTATTAATGCCTTTACCCCATGACCGGCTCCTTTAAATTTTAAAACATACTTAAAATCATCATCGGCTTCGGCAAGGGCAGGAAGCGAACCACCTTCACGCAACGGCATTATATACCTAGTCACATTAACAGTACGTAATGAAAGGGAGTCATTCATTTTAAATCAGTTCGGGATACTATTTTGAAGTGGAAATTTACAATTTGAATTTTGAAATGGCTTGTATAAATCTATTTTTTTAAAGGGAGCTGTTTTTTTACTACCGAAGCTGACTACACGCAAGCTTTTGAAAATCGAATTGGTGCTTACGCTTTTTAAACCCATTTTTTATATTGGGATATGTTTTCATGGGAGCTTTAGTTTGGTAGTATTTCTGAATTTGTCGTCAAATTAAAAGCTGCCTAATTGCTGGCAGTAACAGCATTATAATTTGCGTTATCGATAAGAAGTTTGATTCAAAAGCATTGCAGTCATAAGTATTCTTGAATGAGCATTTCTATTCCTATTTAAGATCATAGTTTTGATTTAAAATAATAAAAAAACATATGAAAAATTTTGTAAAGGTTTTAGGTATGACGATTCTTTCAATCGTTATAGTAGTCGCTTGTAGTAAAGATAATGACCCGGTAGATGATAATCTATTTGTGGGCACTTATAATGGCTCTATAAGTTATTCCCAAGCCGATA
>CAYTDS010000397.1:0-2113 GCA_964436555.1 uncultured Flavobacteriaceae bacterium
ACGATTTTAATATCATTCCATTTTTTCTCAAAATCCTCGCGATCGTTTTTAAAGAGCGATGTTAGCTTATCTGCAACTTTACGGGTAATGTAGGAGGAAATTTTCTTTACTGCACCATCTGCCTGAAGATAGGAACGGGAAACGTTCAAAGGAATATCAGGAGAATCAATTACCCCTCGTAGCATAGTTAAAAACTCAGGAACAATACCTTCAACATTATCGGTTACATATACCTGATTTTGGTACAACTGGATTCTGTCTTTTTGAATACTTAAATCATTGGTAAGTTTTGGAAAATAAAGAATACCCGTCAGATTGAAAGGATAATCTACATTTAAGTGAATGTTAAAGAGTGGTTCCTCAAATTGCATAGGATACAGCTCTCTGTAAAACTCCTTGTAATCCTCATCTTTTAAGTCGGCCGGCTGTTTTGTCCATGCAGGGTTGGGGTTGTTTACAATATCGTCTACCTCTATAGTTGGAGCAGCATCTTCTTCTTTGGCACCTTCCGGTTTGGGCAAGGTTTCCTTGCGAGTTCCAAACTTAATCGGAATAGGCATAAACTTGTTGTACTTGCGCAACAATTCAGAAATTCTGTGTTTTTCCAAAAATTCTGTAGAATCTTCTGCTATGTGCAGGATAATTTCTGTTCCTCTGTCCTCTTTTTTCCCTTTTTTAATGGTAAAGTTGGGCGATCCATCACAGCTCCAATGAACCGCAGGCTCATCTTTATAGCTCTTAGTTAAGATTTCTACCTTGCTGGCCACCATAAAGGCAGAATAGAAACCAAGTCCAAAATGACCAATAATACCGGAATCTTTGGCAGCATCTTTATACTTATCTAAAAATTCTTCTGCACCGGAAAAGGCAACTTCATTAATATATTTCTTTATTTCTTCCTCGGTCATTCCTAAACCTTGGTCAATTACGTGGATTTTCTTATTCTCTTTATCCACTTTTACTTCAATTATTGGATTGCCATATTCAACTTTGGCCTCACCAATAGAAGTAAGATGTTTTAACTTTAAGGTAGCATCCGTAGCATTTGAGATAAGTTCCCGCAGAAATATCTCATGGTCGCTATAAAGGAATTTTTTGATTAAAGGAAATATGTTTTCAACTGAAACATTAATCTTGCCTGTGGCCATACTTCAATAATTTTTAACGTTAGTGTTTTATGTTAGTCAAAAAAAATACCATAATTCGTTAGTCTGACAAACTGACATCAATTTTTTGGGTAAAGTTTAACACATATTTTTGTTTAATTTATTTGCGTAATGTTTAAACATAAACTACATTTGTATCGGTTGTGGAAATGAATTGCTATGAAAACTATTTAATTTTTTTCTAGACCGAAAAGTTTTATTATTTATTGGTTAGGTTGTTAGGAAACGTGCTTTCGAAAGGAAGCACGTTTTTGTTAAAAACAATTTATTTCTTATTCCATTAACATACTTTGGTGAGGTTAAACAATAACTTTAGAATCAAAATTAGGCACCATGGCTAAAAAGACAAAATCTGAAAAAGTAACTGACGATAGCATCATTACGGGTTATATGAATTATGTATTAGAGCATGAAACCCTTCCAAAATCTATTTATAAATTCTGTAAAGCTAATGGTATTGAGGAGGCCGAATTTTATCAATATTTCGGATCCTTTGAAGCCCTTCGCAACGGTGTATGGGCAAAATTCTTCGCAAATACTGAAAAGTTACTTATAGAAAATACGGATTACGCGGACGCTTCCAATAGAGAGAAGTTGCTAACTTTCTTTTTTACCTTTTTTGAATTATTGACTCTAAATCGAAGCTATGTTCTTTTTGCATTAAATGAACAATCAGGTATGCTCAAGAATATGGAGCAGTTAAAAGGGTTAAGAAAACAAATCAAAGCTTTCGCAACCGATTTGATTGAAGAAGGTAATGCCGACAAATCCCTTAAAATTACGCAACATAATCCACAGCTTTTTTCTGAAGGAGCATGGGTACAGTTTCTTTTTCTTTTAAAGTTTTGGATGGACGACGATTCTCCGGCCTTTGAGAAGACCGATATCGCCATAGAAAAATCGGTGAACACGGTATTTGATGTTTTTGACAATACGCCTCTTGAAAA
>CAYTDS010000398.1:0-2100 GCA_964436555.1 uncultured Flavobacteriaceae bacterium
TATAGCCCATATAGGAATTCTCCAATTTGTAGCTTGCAATTTCCTCATTGGTAGCACTCTCATAAAGCATACTTTTTCGAACGCTCAGGGAGTCGGAAACCGCTTCAGGTGTTAGCCCATTGGAATTATTGTTAATACTGTCTAAAAGCGAACTTTGGTATACGGCAAGGTTTGTTTCTATCAGGGATTGATTGTACTCAGAAAACCCTTCCTCCGAAATTCTATTTTGAACAATGGTATCTGCATTTTTAAATTGATCAGAAATGCCATTGGAACCTAGAAACCAAAGCACAATAGAGATAGCCAAAATTATTTTTCCTGCTCCGATAACAAAACTTTTAGTCTTCTCAAGTACCGTATAAGCTACATTTTTAAACAAGGGAAGCTTATAATTGGGCATTTCTACCACAAAAAAGGTTTTGTTTTTAATTTTTAAAATTTTATTGAGAATCATGGCCGAAAAAATAGCGGCTCCGAAACCAATAAGATATAGTAACATTAGGGTTAACGCCTGATATCCTAAACCTAAAAACCTGCCTTCCGGAATGACTAGAGCAATGATGATGAGATAAACCGGTAGTCGTGCGGAACAGGTAGTAAAAGGGGTTACCAAAATGGTAATCAATCGTTCTTTCCAGTTTTCAATGGTGCGGGTTGCCATTATGGCGGGAATGGCGCAAGCTGTTCCTGAAATCAGCGGCACAATACTTTTTCCGCTTAAGCCAAAAGGACGCATTAGCCGATCCATAAGGAAGACAACGCGACTCATATACCCCGATTCTTCCAGAAGGGAAATAAACAGAAATAAAAAGGCAATTTGCGGAATAAAAATAACGATGCCCCCAATACCGGCCAGCACCCCTTCCGCCAATAAATTGGTAAAAACCCCGGGGGGAAGCGTGTCTTTAACCCACTCGCTAGCCGAAGCAAAAAACTCATCAATAAAATCCATCGGGTAGCTACTCCAATCATAAATAGCTTGAAAAATTAGGAGCAGAATCAAAAAGAAAATAAGATACCCAAAAATTTTATGGGTAAGTATTTTATCCAAAGAAGCCCTAAAGCCTTTTGCGGCATTAATATCTACTTTGTAGGCCTGCTTTAAAATGCCATTTATAAACTGATACCGTAAAATGGTCTCCTTTTGCTGAAGACGTTTTAGTTCTGACTTTGATTTGGTGCTAAAGGAAGAAGTATCTTGAATTTGTTTTTTTTCAATGGGGGTAAAATTCACGTCCTGAGTAATTACCAGCCATAGTTTATATAAATCTTCTTTTGGAAAGGTTGCTTTAAGACTTTCAAAATAGGAAGGTTCAATCACTGACACATCCACATTTGGGGTTACCGAAAGATTTCTGTAATCTGCTATTAGTTCTTTTAGTTGTTCTATTCCCGTTCCTTTTCGGGTGCTTACAAGGGCAATTTTGGTATCTAGTTTTTCTTCCAACAAGGCGATATCCAATGAAATACCTTTTCGGGACATTTGATCGGACATATTGATAACCAAAATAGCCGGAATACGTAAATCTTTGATTTGGGTAAAGAGCAATAGGTTGCGCTTTAGGTTTTCCACATCGGTTATTACTACGGCAACATCGGGAAAATCTTTATCGTTCTTGTTTAAAAGTAACTCAACTACCACACTTTCGTCCAGCGAGGTAGTATTGATGCTGTAGGTCCCGGGAAGGTCCAGAATATGTGCTTTTACACCACGTGGTAACTTACAAAGCCCTTCTTTTTTTTCTACTGTAATACCGGGATAATTGCCCACCTTTTGTTTTAACCCGGTAAGTTGGTTAAAAACCGAAGTTTTGCCCGTATTGGGATTACCGATAAGCGATACGTTGATATTTTTGCTCATAGTTTGGGTAAATCTTCTATGATATCCAACTCTATGAGCAATGCAACAGATCTTCTGATGGCAATATGTGACCCATTGACATTAATATAAATGGGATCTCGTAAAGGGGCCACTTGTACCAATTCTATTTCATTGCCTGGTAGACACCCCAACTCCAAAAGCTTTATGGGAAGTATGTCTTCCATAAATTCTTTGATGATACCTTTTTGCCCGCGCTTTAAATCTGCAACAGTTGTAAT
>CAYTDS010000399.1:0-2089 GCA_964436555.1 uncultured Flavobacteriaceae bacterium
AATTGATGAGAACATAATTCGGCCACTAGTCCACCTGATAATTCATCATACATTCGCCAATTAATTACCCGCTCTAGCTGAGGATTCGGGACAGGTCTTCTCCAATTTCCATTGCGATTCCAGTAGCTTTCAATGGCTGCTATTTTGCCTACTTTTCCGGTTTGAATCAATTCGACGATATGGCTATATAATCTAGAACTATGGTATTGATGTCCGGTTTGAAAAATAAGACCCGAGCCTTGTACTTTCTTCACTAATTGAGAGATACCATCATAGCCCTTAGCCAAAGTTTTTTCACAATATACATGCTTGCCTGCATCAATTGCATCTTGCGCAATTTTCGAATGTGTCCCAAAAGGGGTTGCAATTAAAACGGCATCCAAATTTTTATCTTCTAAAAGTTTTCGGTAATCCGAATAGCCTTTTGGATTCTGATTCGACTTTTTTAAACCGTTTTCTAAACGGAATGGAAGAATGTCACAACAAGCCGCTACATCAAAATTGGGAATATCATTAATAATAGGAATCAGTCCTGAACCTCTGTCTCCTGTTCCAATAACACCAATTTTAAATGTTTCTTGAATATTTTTTAAATCAAAAATTTGCCCTAAAGTGGAAGTAGAAGAGGCAATAGCACCGGTAGCCAAACTACTTTTTATTACAAAATCCCTTCTTTTCATTCCTGTTTATAATTTTGGTTCCCAACCTTCCTGATATTCTCTTTTCCAGCTTTGCATTGCTTTTTCATTGTTGAGCACTTTTCCCGTTTTGGTATCTATATCCAATGATTCCCCTGCATCTTGAGCCATATTACCTAAATGACATAACATGGTAGATATACTGGCATCATTGATATCTGCCTGTAGGGATTTGTCTTTTCTTATACCATCAAAAAAGTTGGCGACATGCATTACATCCAGTTCCCCTTCACCCATGGTATTGGTTGTGGCACTTTCGGCTCCTTCGATAGCTTCTTTTATTAGGTTTCCCTGAAGATCAAAAAGTTTGTAAAAATTTCTGTCGAGCATGATGGTGCCTTTACTACCGTAAATCGTGGCCCCTCTTCCCGGTCTGCTAGGTTTCATAATACCTCTGCTATGTCCGGTCCATGTAATAAATTTATTGTTGTCGAATTCATAAGTCACCTGTTGGTTATCAGGGAATTCCCAATCATCTTTAAAGGTATATAATCCCCCTACCGACGATACGCGTTTGGGAAGATCTACTCCTAATGCCCATCTGCAAATATCTATTTCATGGGTGCCGTTGTTATGTACTTCTCCAGTACCCCAACTTCTAAACCAATGCCAATTATAAGGATGCACATTATCACGATAAGGCGTGCGCGGTGCAGGTCCTTGCCATAGGTCCCAATTCAGGGTTTTTGGTACTGCTATTTCCTTCCCTTTTCCAATAGATTCCCGGTTATTGGAATAATAGGCTTCTCCCTTATAAACATCACCAATAATACCACTTCGAATATCATTTATGGCCTGAATAGAGGTTTTGGCAGATCGTTGCTGATTCCCCATCTGAACTTTCTTCTTGTACTTGTTTTGTACTGCAACCAATAAATCATTTTCATAAGGGTTATGACTGCACGGTTTTTCCAAATACACATGTTTCCCTGCCTGCATGGCCATAATGGCCATGGGAGCGTGCCAATGTTCCGGGGTAGCAATAAATACGGCGTCTACTTTTTTATCTTCTAGCACTTTGCGAAAATCTTTTTCTACTTTAGGAACATAGCCGATATTTTCCTGACACCAAACATTGTGTTCTTCAATGATGATATCATCAACATCACAGGTGTATAAAATCTTTGAATTGGTATCCTTGTGGATAGCTTTTACATGTGCTTTTGCTCTACTTCTTACCCCTATAATAGCCACATTTAATTGGTCATTAGCTCCGAGAATATTGGCATAGCTGGTATGGGGCAGTAAAAGTCCACTTAATCCTAGTGCGGCACCTCCGGCGGTTGTTTTTTTTATGAAATTTCGTCTTGTGGTCATAATTATGGGTTTGTTACAGGTCGTATTTTAATATTTTTAAAAGATACTTTGTCGCCATGATCCTGAAGTAGGAT
>CAYTDS010000400.1:0-2081 GCA_964436555.1 uncultured Flavobacteriaceae bacterium
CTTGCCAATTGGTATTGCCACCAAAATCTTCCAAAGTACCACCTATGGCCACTACTTGGCTACGAAACTCATCGGCATCAAAAACATTTATTTTGTTAGAAATAGAAGAGAGGGCGGCTGATACGGAAAAATTCATTTCAGTTTTTCCAGATTTGCCCTTTTTCGTGGTTATTACAACAACCCCGTTGGATGCTCTTGAACCATATACCGCAGTTGCACTTGCATCCTTTAGCACATCTATAGATTCAATATCAGCAGGGTTAAGAAAGTTGAGTGGATTGGTATCAACACCGGTAGAGGAATTATCGAGCAAAAAGCCGTCCACCACGAAAAGTGGTTGAGTTCCTGAACGCAAACTGCCCACACCCCTGATTATTATATTTTGGGAAGCACCCGGTTCACCACTGGTTGCGGCAATATTTACACCGGCCAATTTGCCCTGTAAAAGCTCCCCGGGATTGTTAACAACACCTTGGTTAAAATTCTCACTTTTTATAGAGGCTATGGCTCCGGTAACGTCTGATCTTCTTTGGGTACCGTAACCTATTACTACAACATCATCTAATTGAGCGGCATCTGCTTCTAAACGAATGGCAATATTGGCAGTATTGACAATCGTAATGCTCTGCGACTTTGTCCCGAGATACGAAATTTCGAGAACGTCACCAATCGCTGCTTCAATTACAAAACGACCGTCAAAATCAGTTACAACTCCATTGGTTGTTCCTCTTACTAAAACACTGGCTCCAGGTAGCGGCATGCTATCCTCATCTGTTACCAACCCTGAAATCTGAGTCTGCGACCAAGCCATGGCACAGAACAAGATTAAAAACATGAATAATAGAAATTTAGATTTTTTCATTTTTCTACAGTTAATATTAAGTTAAATTGGAGCAGCAAATAAAATCAGAATCAAACTCAAACGCGTTACCTCCCCGTGAAGAATTTGTTATTTTATTGAGGTGGTAAAAGAGCACAAAAGGGTGTCCATATTTTATGTAAATACAAACTTTTGAAACTTTTAAAAAGAAGGAAAATTTACTTTTCTATTGAAATGAAAGAACCAAATCTTTAGGTTGTGTTTCTTGGTAAAATGGTTGGTGTATTTTGGAATTAATATAGGTTTTCGACAAAAAAGTGGTTCTTTAATTTAGTAATTGGTATAAAATTAAGAACTAAAATTATAAATTAAAAAGGTGGTATCTTAAAGGTTTAGATTAAACCGGTATGCAATTTTTGCTTAATTTCTGATATTTAGTAACTATTTATCTTAAACATTACTATTGTTATTCAGCTTGGTTTTATCCCATTACAAAAGAAGAAGATGGTAAGTTTTTGGTTTTTTAAAGGAAACCAAATCATCACCTATTCTTTACCTTTTAAAAACAATTGAGTTTCTTAAACATAACATAAGGAAACTATCTTTGAAATATTTTCATATACTCAATCTAATTTTATATCATGCTAAAGCCAATTCAGACCCTACTTTTTATCCTTCTAATTACCTCAGGATTTCTCTTTGGACAAGAGCAAAACCAGTTTAAAATACATTCCCACAACGACTATAAACAAGCTATTCCTTTTTGGAATGCTTATGGAAACGGATTAGAGTCCATTGAAGCTGATATTTTCCTGAAAAACAATCAGCTGTATGTAACACATCATGAGGATGAGATAAAAGAAGGGCACACCCTGGAAAGTCTATACCTGAAACCACTAGAGTTGGCACTGTCCCTTGAACTGGGAAAAATACAAAAACTACAGTTCTTGCTAGACCTGAAATCGGAAGCGATTACCACCTTGGCCGAAGTAGTACGGATTTTAGAACAGTACCCAAATTTAACATACCATCCAGAGATAACTTTTGTAATATCCGGAAATCGTCCTTCGGTAGAACAATACACCGAATACCCTGACTTTATTTTTTTTGACTATCAAACTTTGGAGTTTACCGGAAACACCGATATCTGGGACAAAGTGGCTCTGATAAGTGTACCCTTTCAAAAGTTTTCCAAATGGAATGGAAAAGGGAGACTTACCCATACAGATTTGGAACTAGTTACAACTGCTATTGCCAAAGC
>CAYTDS010000401.1:0-2077 GCA_964436555.1 uncultured Flavobacteriaceae bacterium
TTCAAGGAAAGTTTGATGATTGGATGTTTGGATGTGATATATGTCAGGATATCTGCCCTTGGAATCGTTTTTCAAAACCTCATAGAGAGCCATTGTTCAATGCAAATCCGGAATTGCTGTCAATGACCAAAAAAGATTGGGAAGAGATTACGGAGGACGTTTTTAATAAAGTGTTTCAAAAATCTGCCGTAAAGCGGACAAAATTTTCGGGGTTGACACGGAACATTCAGTTTTTGAAGTAAAGCTTTATTTTGTTCCAATAAAAATTAGTATTTGGTCTCCTGTATTTTGCTTTTAAAACCCATAAGGGCCATTTTTTTTAAGGAGAAAGCAACAAAAACGTTTTCGAAAAAATATTTCTGATTTCCTTGGACTAATCATAAATCCCTTTAGTTTTTTATGCTATATTGTTAATAAATTTTTAACACCTTTTCTGCATTATGATGAAAATACCTAGGCCAGAGCTAAGTTTTTGGCAGATTTTTAATATGAATGTAGGGTTTTTGGGTATTCAATATAGTTTTGGGCTACAGCAAACGGCCATAAATCCTATATTTTTATATTTGGGAGCTCCGGAAGACATGCTTCCCATACTAAATATAGCTGGACCGGTTACGGGATTGGTTGTCCAGCCCATAATAGGAGCAATGTCAGATAAGACATGGTCACCAAGATGGGGGCGCAGAAAACCTTATTTTCTAATTGGTGCTATTATTGGTAGTTTGTGTCTGTTTGCATTTCCTTCAAGTCCGGTTTTGTGGTTTGCTGTTGGTTTGTTGTGGATTTTAGATGTAGGGAATAATATGGCTATGGAACCGTATCGAGCTTTTGTGGGGGATAAATTACCCGAGAAGCAATTGAGTCTTGGCTATCAAATGCAAAGTCTGTTCGTTGGTGCCGGCATCTTATTGGCAAATGGCTCTATTGTATTATTTCAATATCTTTTTGGTGACGAATCCATTGAGGTTGCAGGTTCCATACCTAAATGGTTATATTATTCATTTTATATTGGGGGTATTTTATCTATTACCACCATTTTATGGTCGGTACTAAGAACACCGGAAATTCCTCCATCAGATCATGAGTTGGCAGAAATTAATGAGACCAAAGGAAAGCCGATTGGCGTACGTATTGCAAAACCTTTTGGAGAAATAGTAGATGCCATTAAGAATATGCCAACCTTTATGTGGAAACTTGGTGCAGTATACCTTTTTCAATGGTATGCTTTATTTGTCTACTGGCAATACATAACCCCGTTATTTAAATTAACCCTAGGGTTTTCCACATCAGAAGCGGCATCACAGTCGGCACAAATGAGCCTTACCTATAACATTGTCACCATGGTAGTAGCTTTGGGCTTGGTGCCATTGACTTTAAAATACGGAGGTAAAAAAGTTTATTCTTTAAGTCTGTTAGGTACCGCAATGGCATTGTTTGCTATTCCTTACATTGCAGATCCTAAATGGGTTTTAGTTCCTATGGTGTTGTTCGGTATTGGTTGGGCTGCAATGATGGGAGTGCCTTACACTATGGTTTCCAAAGTTGTTCCCGGGGAAAGACGTGGGGTCTACATGGGTATTTTAAATATGATGATAGTAATCCCCATGGGAATAGAAACACTTACCTTCGGACCCATATATAAATACTTACTAGGGGGTAATGCCGTTAATGCCATCCTATTTGCCGGTGTGTTTTTTGTTTTTGCGGCTTTATTCGCTTTGCGATTGAATGAGGAGCGCTCATCGAGTTCATAGGCTTAAAGGTCTTCTGGCTTAATAAATTCCGGAAAGTAACATTTTGAGACAGCACGTTTCAAAAAAAAAGTATCACATTAAAGTCTTTCGCAAAGCGAGTTTTTGGTTAGTTGTAATTTATCCTACAATTAATCTAAAACAAACCCTTTGGCGCTTTATATAAATTGAATAGCAAGTCAGAGCGATTCTTGTTTTGTACTTATGACAAGGTGTATTGAGCTGCTTTCAAGCCTAAAAGCAGTGGGATTATTTTGTTTGATTAAAACAAAGGTGTTTGTACGCTTTATTAAAGAATACCTTTAAATTTGCACATTGAAATTCCA
>CAYTDS010000402.1:0-2072 GCA_964436555.1 uncultured Flavobacteriaceae bacterium
TCAAATTGTATTTCAGCTTTTTTATCGTTCCCTACTCCTTCAATTTTTAACACCTTACCCCGACCAAAACGTGTGTGGTTAACCACAACACCAACTGCTAATTTGGGATCTATGGGATTAGAATTTCCGCTTGGCATTGCCAATTCCGGTTTTAACTGCCGCAGCTTTCGCAACTGGTTTGTAGAAGGATTTAGCAGATTTGGTGGTGACCCGTTACTTGGTTTTTCTTGTCGTAACCTACTTTTATCTACATCGCCAAAAATATCGGCATCAATCATTGGTTTGTAACGGTAAGAATCCAAAGGGGTTAAGTCTTCTACATATTTTTCATCGATTTCCTCAATAAAACGGCTAGGTTCTGCATCTACTAACTTTCCCCAACGGTATCTGTTTTGCGCATAGGTTAAATAGGCCTGCTTTTCCGCCCTTGTTAATGCTACATAAAATAATCTGCGTTCCTCTTCCAGCTCGCTGCGTGTACTCATACTCATCGCTGAAGGAAATAAATCTTCTTCCATCCCAACAATATATACATATGGGAACTCTAATCCTTTTGCTAAATGTATTGTCATCAGAGCCACTCTATCATCATCGCCCGTATCCTTATCTAAATCGGTTGCTAATGCAACATCCTCCAAAAACTCAGCAAGATCTCCTTTACTGTCTGCCACTTCTTTTTGTCCTTCAACAAAGTCTTTGATACCGTTAAGCAATTCTTCAATATTTTCCATGCGGGCAATGCCCTCAGGAGTACCATCTTTTTTAAATTCCAGGAGAATACCGGTTTTTTTTGATACATGTTCTGCCAAAGTAAAGGCATCACTTGTTTCATTCATGATCTGAAAACTCTTAATCATGTTTACAAAATCTTCCAGTTTTGTTTTGGTAGAAGAATTAATTTTTAAATCGATTTTCCCCAGATTTTCGATTATTTCAAAAATGGACCGATTATACTGATTGGCTGTTACCGTTAATCTATCAATTGTAGTTTGCCCAATTCCTCGAGCCGGAAAATTAATAATGCGTATTAAAGCTTCTTCATCTTTAGGATTAATAACCAGACGTAGATAAGAAAGCACATCTTTTATTTCTTTACGTTGATAGAAGGAGAGTCCACCGTAAATTCGATAGGGAATATCGCGTTTACGAAGCGCATCCTCTATAGCCCGAGACTGAGAATTGGTACGATACAAAACGGCAAAATTTCCATTGGGCATTTGGTGTTGCATCCTATTTTCCCAAATGGAACCTGCTACAAAACGACCTTCTTCGGCATCTGTAGGACTCCGATGAATCTTAATAGCAGCCCCTTCATCATTGGCAGTCCAAACCACTTTTTCCAATTGGTTTTTGTTTTTTGCAATAATGCTATTAGCCGCTTGCACAATAGTGTTAGTGGAACGGTAATTCTGCTCCAGGCGGTACATGGCAACGTCCTCATAATCTTTTTGAAAATTGAGAATATTTGAAATATTGGCTCCTCTAAATGAATAAATACTTTGGGCATCATCCCCTACTACACAGATATTCTGGTATCTGTCTGATAAGGCTTTCACAATTAAATACTGGGAATGGTTGGTGTCTTGGTACTCATCTACCAGAATATAGCGAAACCGATCCTGATATTTCATCAATACCTCAGGGAAGCGAGTAAGGAGTTCATTGGTACGCAATAATAAATCGTCAAAATCCATGGCTCCCGCTTTAAAGCAGCGATCCACATAATTTTTATAGATTTCACCAAGGCGCGGTCTTTTGGCCATCGCATCGGCCTCTACAAGCTCAGGATTATTAAAATAAGCCTTAACGGTAATGAGACTATTTTTATAGGAAGATATTCTATTTTGAACCTGTTTATATTTATAGATGTCTTTATCCAGCCCCATTTCTTTTATTATTGAAGCTATCAATCGCTGGGAATCCTGAGTGTCGTAAATAGTAAAATTGCTGGGAAACCCCAATTTATCTCCGTCAAACCGTAGTAATTTGGCAAAAACTGAATGGAAAGTACCCATCCATAGATTCTTAGCCTCCGAATTTCCGACAATATGGGCAATACGCTTTTTCATTTC
>CAYTDS010000403.1:0-2071 GCA_964436555.1 uncultured Flavobacteriaceae bacterium
CATTGGTTTGAAATACTTCAAAATCCTGATAGACCAGTACAATTTCTTTTGCTTTATTAAAATTAATCAGGTTGAGCACAAAAGGATTTCCAAAGAGATAGACAATTACATTTTTGTCTTGAATGAGATCATTTATCAACTTCAACTCTTCTTGCAAAAGATCAAAATTGTTCTGAGGCTTTACCTTTGGTGGGTAGATCGCTATTAGTACATTTTCGTTGGATACCATACCGGTTTTTATTTCTGTAATGGTTTGAAGCGATGTTGATAAAATTTCAAAAGTATGCACTGTAGCTATAGTTTTAAAAAATCGGGTATTTGTATTTTTACCGATTGCTAAACCCACAAACCCTTCCTTTATAAAATCGGAAGTATAGGTTCTATTAATTTTTAGGTTCGTTAAACTTTCCGCGGCTATTTTTTGATTTAGCGGATCCGGATTGATCAAGTTATCAGTTGACTCATTAGGTGACCGTAGCGTTTTTTCTTTGAGCACCCATAGGCGTTGAAAACTATTTTCAATTTGCTTGGTGGCGGCATTTTTTAGTATTAATTCAATACCTTCTGCAACGTGTTCGGCAAAACAAAGAATATCAATACCTGCATCAAAAGCCAACCATTCCAGTTCTCCTTTTGTAGGGAATAATTTAGCCACACTATGCATATTTAAGGCATCGGATATTACAGCACCGCGGTAGTCCAGTTTATCTCTTAAGACTTTCTGAATTATTTCTTTTGAAATCGTGGCAGGAATTGGTTCTCCTTGGGTTAATGCCGGAATTGCCAGATGCCCTACCATTACGGAATCCACACCGGATGTTATTAATTTACGAAAAGAATAAAGCTCATTATTCCATAATTCATCTTCAGTTTTTAAAAGTATGGGCAGCCCTAAATGTGAATCGGTTGCTGTGTCGCCATGCCCCGGAAAATGTTTGATACTAGTTAGTACATTTTCGCTTTTTGTTCCTTCCATAAATGCCAAAGCCTTTTCAACCACTTTGAATTTATTTTCACCAAATGAGCGGTAGCCGATTACAGGATTACTGGGGTTTATGTTAACATCTACCACCGGGGCTAAATTCCAGTGGATTCCTGCTTGTTTGCAATCATGAGCGATGTTTTTGCCTACCTGACGAATTAAATCAACATTTTCTTCAATAGCACCTAAGGTTATGGCATAAGGGTATTGTGGGGTATTCTCTATGCGCATGGCCAGGCCCCATTCGGCATCAATGGCTATTAACAATGGAAATTTGGCTGCTTTTTGATACCTTATGATCAACTTTTTTAAGGTATCAAAACTTTGTTCATTGTAAACTATTGTCTTTTTTCCTTCAAAATTTGTTGCTGCACTGGCTCTACTGTGAAAGAAACACAGACTCCCAATATGATGGTTACGAATAAGCTTTTCCAGCTGTTGTATTTCTTCTTCGGAATCATTTATGAATGCTGCAGGCATAAATAACTGTCCCACCTTTTCTGCCGGAGTCAGGGTTGTTTTTGCTATTTTATATGAATATACCTTAAGCATCAGCTGTCTTTGTTTTTTTTCCAAAATCTGCAGGGTATTTAATAAATTTCAAAAGAAATAGCGAAGGCAAGGCGGCAATAACTACCCAAATAAAAAACCCACCATATCCCAACCATTGTTGTACATAACCGCTAATCATTCCCGGAAGCATCATTCCCAAAGCCATGAACCCCGTTGCAATGGCATAGTGGGATGTTTTTGATTTTCCATCAGAAATATAAATGAGATACATAAGAAATGCGGCAAAACCAAAGCCATAGCCAAATTTTTCGAAAACAACTGTAGCAGAAACGGCGATAACATTAGTGGTCTTCGTAAGCGCGAGGATTGCATAAAGAGCATTGGGGATATTTAAGGAAAGAACCATGGGTAACATCCATTTTTTTAGTCCATCTTTGGAAATTAAAATTCCGCCTAAGATCCCTCCAATAGAAAGCATAATTACCCCTGCAGTCCCAAAGATAGTACCTACTTGTTCTGTAGAATACCCTAAGCCCCCTTCCGCTGGGTTATCCAATAAAAATGGAGCCGCCATCT
>CAYTDS010000404.1:0-2049 GCA_964436555.1 uncultured Flavobacteriaceae bacterium
GTGAGGTGTATGACGAGCATTGTCTGCTTACCAAAGGAACCAACATCGATATTTCAGGTCTATCACATCACCGCTTAAAAACAGAGGCTAGTTTCCAATGGCCCGTTCCTAATCCAACCCATAAAGGAACGCCCCGCTTATTTACCGACCATGTATTTAATACCGCGGATAGCAAAGCACATTTTAATGCCCCACCTAAAATTTACAACGAATCGGAAAAAACCACTCTCGATTTTCCGTTGATTTTAAATACAGGTCGCGTAAGAGACCAATGGCACACCCGCACAAAAACCGGAAAAGTAAAGCGCTTGCTCACCCATATTCCACAGCCTTACTTGGAAATGAATAAAGTAGATGCCTATCTGCGTAATCTTAAGGATGGAGACATTGCATTGGTCAGTAGTCGGAGAGGGAAGGTACAGGTAAAAGTAACGGTCAATTTTGATATTCGCGAGCGGGTTGTTTTCCTACCCATGCATTGGGGAAAAGTATTGGGGAATGATTTTGGCAGAGCCAACAATATTACCAATGATTTGGTAGATCCTATCTCCAAAGAGCCCGATTTTAAATACTGCGCCGTAGAGGTGACAAAGTACGAGAAACCCAAGCAGAAAATTGTAATCATCGGCGCAGGAGCTGCCGCCTATCGCTTTGTGCAGACGTTTCGGGAAAAGAATGAGGTAGATGAACTGCATGTGTTTTCCAAAGAAAAAGACCCCTTTTACAACAGAGTATTGCTGCCCGAATATGTAAGTGAGGAACTTTCATGGGAAGCCCTTGAAAAGCTAAAAAAGGGTGAACTACAAAAACTAAATCTGACCTTACACTCAGACCTCAGCATACGTGCTATCGATAAAGAAAACAAAAAGGTTATTGATAGTAATAACACAGAACATTCTTATGATCTTCTAATTTTAGCTACAGGAAGCCGGGCTTTTGTACCCAGCGAAGCGCAAATTAACCTTCCCGGTCGCTTTACCATGCGGGAACGTAGGGATGCCGATGAGTTACGCACCTATTTAAAAGAAACCGGACTGCCTTTTGAGGAGCAACATGTGGTCATCGTGGGAGGTGGACTTCTGGGTCTGGAACTGGCTGCAGCTCTAAAAAAGCGGAATATTAACCTAAGTATTATTCAAAGAGCCCCCAGACTGATGGAGCGACAATTGGATACAATAGCCAGCAGACTCCTCGCAGAAGATGTAACGGAACGGGGCATAAAAATTTACTTCGACAATGAGGTAAGTACCGTATTTGAAGAAAAAGGAAGTACTTCCTCCCTCCTAGTCACCCTTAAAACAGGAAGAATTATAAAATGCAACGCCATCGTATATGCCATTGGTACACGACCCAATATAGAACTGGCAAAACATTCTGATATTAAAACCGGAAGGGGCGTTTTGGTCAATGAGTATCTCCAGACCAGTGACCCGTACATCTTTGCTTTAGGGGAGATTGCCGAGTTTAAAAATTCCCTTTTTGGTATTACCTCCGCAGCAGAACAACAGGCTGATATTGCAGCCAAATATATTTTGGGCGATTTCAGCAGTATGTACAATGGTTCAGTTTTAATGAATATTCTAAAGTTTGAGCATTTGGATCTGTGTAGTTTGGGAATGGTAAATGCCCCGGCAGATGACAGCAGCTACGAAGAGATTATTTTTATGGATGTGAGCAAACGCTACTATAAAAAATGTATTGTAAAGGATGATACCCTTTTGGGAGCTATCCTTATGGGCGATAAAAACGAATTTGCAGAATTCAAACGGCTTATAGAAGAAGAAATAGAGCTTTCAGAAAAAAGAAACGAACTGTTGCGGGGGAACACCAACTCCGTTCCCCTAAAAGGAAAACTAGTCTGTTCCTGCAGTCAGGTTGGGGAAGGAAACCTGATTGATGTCATCCATAACGGATGTACCGAATTCACAAAACTGTGCTCAGCAACGGGTGCCGGTCTAGGTTGTGGTAGTTGTAAACCGGAAATAAAAGATATTCTAAACAAACAACTGCAAGCGGTTGCGCATTAAAAAATTTAATGAATTTCTATTT
>CAYTDS010000405.1:0-2047 GCA_964436555.1 uncultured Flavobacteriaceae bacterium
ACAAACATCCACACGAACCAGGCGAAAACCCCTTGAAATCTAATATTCTTTAAATCGACTACGGCCTTATTTCTACCAACTGTTGCCATACTGCCTTTATCTTTATATCTAAAGGGGATTAACGGTTTGTTTTCCAATAAATTATTTAAATTATCACCTAAATGGCGACCTTGTTGAATTGCGGGTTGCGCCATCATAGGATGTCCATAGGGATTGTCAGGACTTACCATAGAGGCAATATCTCCAATGGCAAAAATTTCGGGGTGTCCCACTACCTGATTAAATTCATTTACTTTTAGACGATTTCCGGATACTAATAGGTCTTTTGCCTCTAACCCTGCAATTGATGCCCCCTTTACCCCCGCTGCCCAAATCAGTGTAGCTGTTTCGAATTTAAGGGTACCTGTGGTTGTCACTGTTTTCCCATCATAACTGCTTACTCTTGTATTCTTCCAAATTTGAACTCCAAGATGTTCCAGAAAATCTTCTGCTTTTTTTGAGGCTTTTTCACTCATCTCATTCAGGATTCGGTCTCCCGACTGTACCAAATTAATCTGGACCCTTCTCGTGTCTAAATCAGGATAATCTTTTGGCAGTATTCCTTTTTTTATTTCTGCAAGAGCACCTGCCAATTCAACTCCTGTAGGTCCGCCCCCAACAATGACAAAGTTCATCAAGGCATCACGTTCATGCATTTGATCTGTAAGCAAGGATTGTTCAAAATTCTCAAGAATAAGACTCCGCAGGTTTAAAGATTGGGGAATGGACTTCATGGTCATGCTATTCTTTTCTATCTCGGTATTACCAAAATAATTGGTTTCTGATCCCGTAGCCATAACTAGATAATCGTAAGACAAGGTTCCAATAGTGGTTACGATAACTTTTTCTTCGACTTTAATTCGTTTTACATTGGCCAGCCGAAAGAAGAAGTTAGGATAGTCCTTTAAAATTTTTCGAATTGGATAGGCAATAGAGTCCGGCTCCAAACCTCCTGTTGAAACCTGATATAGTAAGGGTTGGAAGGTATGATAATTATGTTTGTCAACCAAAACAACCTGTACCTCTTTTCCACTGAGTTTCTTAGCTAGTGATATTCCTGCAAAGCCACCACCAATGATGACAACTCTAGGAAAACTGGACTGAGGGATATTCATATTAAAATTTCTTTCAAAAATAAACATTCATTTGAACGTTGGGTTATATAATCTTGGGTTTTAATTATCTTTATCGAATTAAACATAAACAGGTACTTGATGAAGAATTTGCTTAAATGGTGTTTGGTTTTTCTCTTAAGCGGCCTAACACTTCACGCTCAAAAAAATGTGGATGAGGTTATAAAGAATTTGGACAAAAAAACTGAGGTATACGGAACAATTGCTCAAAATATTTGGGAGTTTGCCGAAATGGGCTATTTGGAAGAAAAAAGTTCAAAGCTATTGCAAACCACACTTAGTGAGGCAGGGTTTTCTATTCAAACAGGAGTTGCAGGTATTCCCACTGCTTTTACGGCAGAGTTTGGTAGTGGTAGCCCTGTTATTGCAATCTTAGGAGAATATGATGCACTGCCCGGGCTTTCTCAAGAAGCAATTCCTGAGAAAAAATCGGCCGGTGAAGCAGCAGGTCACGCATGTGGGCATCATTTGTTTGGAACAGCTTCTGCCGCAGCAGCAATTGCCGCTAAAGAATGGTTGATAGCTACAAATACCAAAGGAACCATACGTTTCTATGGTACCCCTGCAGAAGAAGGTGGTTCCGGAAAAGTGTATATGGTGCGTGAAGGTTTATTTGATGATGTTGATATTGCTTTGCATTGGCATCCTGGTGCTCAAAATTCCGCAAGTGCAGGAGCTGCACTTGCAAATAAATCTGCTAAGTTTCGGTTTTATGGGGTTTCTTCTCATGCGGCAGGATCGCCCGAAAGAGGCCGTTCTGCATTAGATGGGGTTGAAGGAATGAACATGATGGTAAATATGATGCGTGAACATATTCCTGAGCAAACCAGAATTCATTATGTAATCACTGATGGTGGAAAAGCGCCGAATGTTGT
>CAYTDS010000406.1:0-2045 GCA_964436555.1 uncultured Flavobacteriaceae bacterium
TCTTAAGTTGAACAAAATGGGCATTAATATTGGAAATTACTTCTAATTCTTCTCCTTCTTGGGTAACTTTTTCAATTTTCAATGGGGGTTGGAGATCTACCTGAAGTTGCTGATTTTCTTCCAAAACTTTGTAGCGAATGGTATTGCTGCCAGAAATAAACTTTTCATCCGGATTTACACTGATATCCAAATGATAATAATTAAGGTCCCACCAAATCCGTTCCGGGGTGATGCTTCCTCGCAACGTATCCTGTTCTGTAAAACTAGCTGTCCCGTTTAAAAGTTGAGCACTAATGGATAGCGGCATAACTATCCAAATAAGGGTGATAAGTTGTATTTCAGTTATTCTCATCGTATTATTTAAAACTAACTTTTTTTAAATTACCTAAATACTGCATTTGGAAAAACGACCGGACTTTCAAAACCCTCCGCATTTACCGAAGCTATTCCAAAAAAGTAATTGTCGATTACAATTCCGTCCAGAGTAAATGAATCCACATCACCTATGAACCGACTGTAATCCCAGGTTGGAGAAGTGGTATCTCGCCAATAAATGATATAGCCTACAGCGCCATCTACCTTACTCCATTGAAACTTGGCAGCAGGCTCTACAATACCGCCAATTTTTACTTCCTGAGGAGCCGGTGGTGCCCAAGCCAAGGAAGCTAAATTAATGGCATTTACCGCTGTAAGTTTTTTAGCATATTCAAAATTAACATGCTCCAATACATCACCATATGCAATCCCATTCTCCACCCGAATATCCTGATGTTGCTGGGTATAATTCTCATGGGCTTCCATAATACGTATTCCCGGAAAACCCACATCGTTAAATGGGCGGTGATGTCCGCCACGTCCAAACCTATCCAATCTGTAAATAAGCATAGGATTCATTTCGGGCATATAGGTTTGGGTTGTTTTATGAACATATCTTGCCAATTGTCTTGAGATACCATCTACTTCACCACCGTAAAAACGACGCGCATTACGTTCTTTTTCGGTCTCTGTTGGGGGAACGGGCTCAGAAAAAATCCTAAAATCACGATTACTGACCACGCCATTTACTCCGGTAATGTTACCAATCATATCATTATTTAAGATTCCAATGACTTCCCATCCCTTTTCTTTGGCATATGCAGCAAGGCCTTTACCGCCATAGAGTCCTTGTTCCTCACCGGAAAGCCCTGCATAAATAATACTACTCTCAAATGTATATTTAGAAAGCACTCTTGCGGCTTCAATGGTTCCAGCCATGCCACTGGCATTATCATTGGCACCGGGAGAGTCTGATGTATAATTAGTAGGATCGCTAACACGGGAATCAATATCCCCGCTCATAATAATATATCGATTAGGATATTTGGTTCCTTTTTGAACCGCCACCACATTCACAATCTCCACATCATTTACAATACGATCATTATCCCCTTTTTTAACCAAATCTTTTTGAAAAAACACAGTAAGGCAATTGTTACAGGAAGATGAAATGGTTTCAAATTCACCTTTAATCCATCTGCGCGCTGCACCAATTCCACGAGTTGGAGATAGGGTGTCGCTTAAGGTATGACGTGTTCCAAAATTCGCCAATTTGGTAACATCAGCCTTAATGCGTTCCGCCGAAACAGCGTTGATAATGTCGTAAATTCGCGAATCGGTTTGAGAAAAAGTAGCTGTAAAGGCAAAAAAGAATAGGAGCAAAAGCAATTTTTTCATTTGGTATGGTTTTTTATTATTCTAATGTACGGTACTCTCCCTTTATTCCATCTTAAAATACTGTTAAGAGCCAACTGTAATCTTTCGATTCATCCTCATAATATCATGGCCCCTTTAAATAGGTATTTGTTAAAGAATTCAGGAACAAATCAGGAATTAAAAACTTAGGCTGCAAAATGTTCCAGAATTTCTCTAACATTTTTTATACTATCTATAAAGTATTTTGCCTGAGTTTTTTGCCGACCAACTTTGATGGTAACTGCACTTTCAGGCAATTCCTGAAACATAAACTCATCGGTCCAATCATCCCCTATGGCGAAAACAAAATCATA
>CAYTDS010000407.1:0-2044 GCA_964436555.1 uncultured Flavobacteriaceae bacterium
AAAGGCTCGGGCTCTTTCACACGATAAATTGTTTATTATTTTTTCTTTCATAAGCATTCCTTTTTTGTTTAATTTTTGATATTTTGATGAGAATCTATGGGAATACCAATATTTACAGTACTTCCCATGTCATCAAAATTTTCATCAGTTCATCATTTTTGTGTTTTTAGTGTATCCTACTTGTCATCATTATTTATTTTGATGATTAAATGATGATATAATGATGAGGGTCTTGGCTCCCATTATTCCTGCATCCATCCTAATCCGTCATCAATTCATCAAAATTTTCAAGCAGAAATGTCTTTTCCACTGTAAAATACCGACCCTTGGCTTCCAAAAGCTGCATAGAAGCATCTTGCCAAATCACCAATTTTTGGTAGCTGAGGGTATTGTCTTTGTTTTCCAGTTTCCAATCTTTTTTCAGCAACCGTCTTAATTGAGTCATGTCCGTCTTTATCCGTGTCCGATTCAATAGTTGTAAAGCATCTAATGGGCAAATATTGAGTTCAGTAAGGTCAAATTGTTCCATAGCAGCGAGCAGTAAAGTGGCCAATTCCTTTTCTACCCTGTTGCGGTTATGCTGTACAAGATTTTTCAGAGCATCGGTTCTAATCTGTCCCGGTGTAAACCACATGCGTGTGGAGTGCTTTGTGGTAAGTTGGCGTTCTTTTAAATGATAGAGAAAAGCGGGTATTTCATTTATGAGCATTTCCAGAAAACGGGTGTTCTCCTTCTTTAACAGTGGAATTTTTAAAACCCAGAACCGGGTTTCATTCCCATCGATTTTGATAAAGTTATCTTCATTATTACTGCAGAGGATAAACTTACCAAAGAATTCCACTTCCCTTTTGTCTTTGCCTTTGGCTTCCAGTTTATTGATATTCGTAGTACTTAGGTATTTGATACGCTCGGTAAGCTCCTCCTTATTGAACAAGACTTCATCAATACAGATAAGCAATTTATTCGCCCAGTCCGCATTGAACTGGCTGCCAAAACTATCGTTGGTCAGGTAGGTAAGGTTATTATCAAATATGGCCTTTAACCATTTTAGAAAAGTACTCTTCCCCGTGGACCGCTCCTTGGAAACCAAGCATAATATGGGTAACATCTGTACTGGTTTGGTGTAAAGCAACTGGAGATAATCCAATCCCAGCTCATAGTGCTTTCCGAAAATATGCCGGATAAAGACTAGGGAGGTTTGCACGTCTCCCTGTTCCGGCTCTTTGCCCAATGGGGAATAAGTGTTATAGAAATTTAGGTATTCCTGTTTAAAATCGATGTGATTTGGAATGCAGGTGAAACCGTCATATTTGGATACCTTGCTCAGGTAATCCTTCCCATGGTCTTGTTTAATAGTATGCTCACTCCAAGGGACCAAGTACTCATTAAAATGTCCGGCTATGGTCGGTGCCTGCACCAGTTTATAGTACGAAGTGCCCACACGTAAATACGGTAGTGTTTTCATAGAATAAGTTTTAAAGTGAAATAGAAGTAGAATTACTTCCTTTTATCCAGCACATATTTCCTTGCTTCTTCCTGAATTTCTTGCTTTGACTTCCGATTTTGTTGCAGGAGCCATTTGTTCAGTTTATCGATATCAAAGAATATCATTTTGCCATTAGGTTTACTATGGGGAATTTCTCCCTTAGAGGTCAATTTATACAGATAACTTCTGGAAATACCTGTATAATCACAGGCTTCTTCCAAGGTGAGTACCTTTTTAGATCCCATGAGCAATTTTTCAATTCTATCTAATTTTTCTTCTAATTTAATGTTGTCCATTTTTGTGATTTTAGGATTAAAAATGAACAAAAGCGCTTTTGTTTTCTTTTGAAGAATTCTTGAGATAAAAGTAAAAATAAGGAAAGGTCAAAGGGGGTTTGACATACTTTATTTATTCACAAATAATTGATAAATAAATAGTTATATCAAATAGAACCAAATAGAATTGAATAAAATGCAGTAATTTTTTTTGGTATCAAAAAAGCCTAAATCGTATTAAATAAAATGAATAAAAACTGGCACGTTTTTGAGTTATTAACAA
>CAYTDS010000408.1:0-2044 GCA_964436555.1 uncultured Flavobacteriaceae bacterium
ATTTTAATTTATTATTTAACAAATATTTTTGTTAAATAAAAGTAGAATTAATTTTTTGAACGATTGTTTTTTAAAATATATTTATTTTAACCCCCCCCTAAATGATAATATTAAAATTTGCAAGTATAAAAGCATTTTCAATTTTTGCAATTTTGAGGTTTGGAATACGCTAAGTAAAATGCAAAATCCTCTGGATAAATTTTTTCAAATAGCTTACAATTTAGGATACACTTTTATTAGATGACTTCTTACCATAATCGCTTTCTCATCGCCATTTTGATTTATCGTTATCTTCATGGACTTTGAGGGCATAACAGGCATGTGGCAATTGACACAATTATTTTGAAGTTTTCCTATTTCATTAATCTCCCCTTTGCATAAAGAAGCGGGTTTTTTACCACTAACATGGCAATCCATACATATCTTGTTAAACAACGCTATTTTTCCTCGTTCATTTTTATGGGGATTATGGCAGGTTGTACAATCCATACTTTCGCTACTTTTAAAACACTGGCTGTTTTGAAGGAGACCATATTGATTTCCATGGACGTCCAAATTCTGATTTGAAACTGTGGTGTAATAATTTTTGGAATAATTTCCCAAGGTGTCTCCAACTACAAATTCAAAAGGGCTTCCTTTTATTTTTTGGTTTCTTAACCCCCCATGACATTGGGCACATGCGTCTAAACGTTGTTGTCTGGAGAGGTCTTTGATGATAGGCATGTATTTACCTTTTTTTTGATCATTTGGATTTTGTAAATGAAAATCCACATGTTTTTCAGAAGGTCCGTGACAACGTTCGCACTCAATGCCAAGTAGTAGGGTTTTTCTTAAATATTGATTTCCTTTTCCTTCATAATCGATGTTTTTGGCAAATGTCAAATGGCATTTTAGACATTCATCTGATGTCTCCCTTACAAATTGGTCATTTGGATATCCAGGGCTATTCACCCAAGAATTGCTTAGAGTTAAATAAGAAGTCTGGATTTGATATAGTTTGTCAGCATCCCACGATAAGTACGATTGCCCTTTTGTCCCAGATCCGACTACAATGTCTATCCGGGAAGAAGATAGTTCCTTCTTGGAGTCTTTGGATTTTCCTATTTGATAGAAAGAGGCTTCATTTCTAACCATATAATAATCCAGATTGTTTAACTCGAGTTGGTTTGCAGGAGGTTCAAAACTTCCTTTGATACTGGTGATGTCAGGAAATGCCGAAGTCTTGTGATGGGCTGAATTTAAATGATCTCTGTAAATATCCACATGGCATTGTTTACAGCTTTCGGAACCTGCAAATCTCTCACCGTTGTAATGAATGGGAAATTCCATTGGATCCATGTAATGCGATTCTTTGAATGAATTTTTATAGTTATAGATCGTTATAGCAAGAATTGTAAACGCAATAAAAAATACAGAGGCATATATTTTTTTCTTGACCATTTCGAGAATCCTATGTTTAGTTTGGGTTAAATAAAAATGCTACATTTATACAACAGACAAAATATAGTGTTACAAAATAGAAAGTTTTTTTGTAAACTGGGACAAATCTTCAACAATAAGTTTCTATTCAATAAAGCATTTATTGGTAGAAAATTAAAAGTCTTGGTCGCCTATTGGGTTATCTTGAAATAAGAGAGGAATTTGGTTCAATCATTTTTGTCATTTCGTTATGGTTTTGCACGAAATGATATGGGTTCTTTAGTTATTCGTATAAAAAATTGCAAAATCCCTTTTTTATGTTTTAAATTGTGCAACCAAATTAAAATCAACTCAACGTATGCAGATAAAAGAATCTTCAACGATGTATGATGTCATCATTGTTGGATCCGGAGCCGGAGGTGGAATGGCTACCAAAGTATTGGCCGATGCAGGTCTTAAAGTGGCAGTAGTTGAGGCAGGACCTTTCTTTGATCCCAAAGATCAGGAAACCATGACACAGCTAAAATGGGCTTATGAATCCCCGAGAAGAGGGGCAGGTACCACAAGGGTTTTTGGGGAATGGGATATGGCTTATGGGGGCTGGGAGATAGAAGGAGAACCTTAC
>CAYTDS010000409.1:0-2031 GCA_964436555.1 uncultured Flavobacteriaceae bacterium
AGAGTGCATTACTTTATGCCTTTTGCGAATTTTTGCTTTACTCTGAATTTTAATTCTTAAAAGAAGGATTTTAAGATATTATCAATAAGAAAAATTCAAAAAAAACGTTATTCCTTTTAGGAACCCAGTCTGTATATCCTACTAAAAAAATGTTTATGAAAAAATTAGTCCTCGTTTCCCTTATACTTTTGGGTATTTGCTATATGAGTAGCTGCAATAATGAAGATGATTCCGGAATATTAATCATCAAACCAGTAGATAGTACAAGTACCGCTACAGTTAAGCCGGAATAGCTTTAGGTTATTTTCTATTTCTATGTCTTTCCCTTGCCAATAAGGTATTTTTTAGGAGCATTGCGATGGTCATAGGTCCTACCCCTCCGGGTACAGGAGTAATGAAAGAAGCCTTTTTACTTACATTTTCAAAATCTACATCTCCTGTAATATAATAGCCTTTTTCTTTAGTATCATCTAGAACACGAGTAATACCAACATCAATTACCACTGCATCATCTTTTACCATTTCCGCTTTTAAAAAATGTGGAACTCCCAAAGCCGAGATCACAATATCTGCCTGAGAGATAATTTGGGTTATATTTTTGGTATGGCTATGGGTTAAAGTTACTGTTGAATTTCCCGGCCAACCTTTACGACCCATCAAAATACTCATGGGTCTCCCTACAATATGACTCCTCCCAATGACAACGGTATGTTTACCTTGGGTATCCACATTATACCGCTCTAATAACTCCAATATACCAAAAGGAGTTGCCGGAATAAAAGTGCTCATATCCAGTGCCATCTTTCCAAAATTGGTAGGATGAAAACCATCTACATCTTTATCGGGATCAATAGCCATAATCACGGCTTGGGTATTTATTTGTTCCGGTAAAGGTAACTGAACGATAAAACCATCTATATTGATGTCTTTATTTAATTCGTCTATTTTTTTTAACAATTCCTGTTCGGAAGTAGTACTGGGTAAACGTACCAAAGTAGACTCAAATCCGACCATCTCACAGGATTTTACTTTACTGCTAACATAGGTGAGACTGGCGCCGTCATTACCCACAATTATGGCTGCCAAATGAGGAACTTTTTCACCTCTTTCTTTCATTTTAGCCACCTCAGCAGCAATTTCTTCCTTTATTTCGTTTGATACCTTTTTGCCATCCAGTAGCTTCATTTTGGTTTTAAGTTTAAGGTTTAAACAAATCTACCGCATCCCTTTCATACCGGACATCATTTGCATCATTTTTTTACCTCCGCCACCTTGCATCATTTTCATCATCTTGCTCATTTGATCAAATTGTTTTAAAAGTTGATTTATTTCCTGTACGGTTCTGCCACTTCCCAAAGCAATACGCTTTTTTCTGCTGGCATCTAATTTTGAGGGTGTGGAACGCTCAAGAGGGGTCATGGAATGTATAATAGCCTCTATATGCTTAAACGCATCATCATCAATATCCAAATCTTTTAAGGCCTTACCCGCTCCAGGAATCATACCCATAAGATCCTTTAAGCTTCCCATCTTTTTAATCTGTTGTATCTGATTCAAAAAGTCATCGAAACCAAACTGGTTCTTGGCAATTTTCTTTTGTATTTTCCTAGCCTCTTCCTCGTCGAACTGCTCTTGAGCACGTTCTACCAAAGAAACTACATCTCCCATCCCTAGAATGCGGTCAGCCATACGAGAGGGATAGAATACATCAATGGCATCCATTTTCTCCCCAGTGCCAATAAACTTTATCGGTTTATCTACAACCGATTTTATAGATATTGCAGCCCCCCCACGGGTATCACCATCCAATTTGGTAAGGATTACCCCATCAAAATTAAGGATATCGTTAAATGCCTTTGCAGTATTTACGGCATCCTGACCAGTCATTGCATCTACAACGAAAAGGGTTTCCTGAGGCTGAATTGCTTTGTGGATATTGGCAATTTCTGTCATCATCTCCTCGTCAACAGCCAAACGTCCGGCGGTATCTATGATTACAACATTGTGTCCTTGAGCTTTTGCGTATACAAT
>CAYTDS010000410.1:0-2020 GCA_964436555.1 uncultured Flavobacteriaceae bacterium
GTAATCCAGAGCCTTTTGCCTTTGGATTATGGTTAAAGAATTATAAGCTGGTACTAACTCCCACTCCTCATGCACCAAGATTGTATTTTTTAAATGAGCCGTGAATTGAAGTATATCATTCAGGATTGTTTCATTAACTTCTTCGGGCCATTCAATTAAAATAGCGTTTAGGCCAAAGGATTTTATTGAAATAGGATAGCTACTCACTTATAATGTTTTGATTATTTTTTTGAAAATCGCTTAGAAAGATACATCAATATTTCTAAAACAGTAGGTGTGTCGCCATGAATACAATAGGTATCTGCTAAAATTTCTACAAAATCACCTTCAATAGTCTTTACTTTATGATCCTGATGCATCCTCATGATATGTTTCATTACATCAATTGGCTTTTCAATCAAAGCATGAGGTAAACTTCTTGGAACCAAACTTAAATCCCTATTGTAATTTCTATCTCCAAAGGCTTCATATTGTATTGAAAAGCCACTTGTTAACGCATCGCAGGCGATTGCAGATGCATAAGGCACATATACGTAGCTTGTTTTTATATATGATTTAATAGCTTGTAGAAACACTCTGGATAAAATGGTATCTTTCGCAATGTCATTATAAAGCGCACCATGAGCTTTAATGTGGTGCAACTCCATCTGCTCTTCTTCCAAAATAATTTTTAGATTTCTAATCTGTTCCTCAATACTTTTAACCAGCAAATTAGAAGTCATAGCAACCGTTTTTCTTCCAAAATTTGCTCTATCTGGATATGAGGGATGAGCTCCAACCTTTACGCCAAATTGTTTGGCCAATTTCACAATGTGCCTCATGGTATCTACATCACCTGCATGACCACCACAGGCAACGCTGCAAGAACTCAAATAGGGAAACAATAGTGCTTCGTTTTCCAAACCTTCCCCAACATCACTATTAAAATCTATTTTCCATTTTTCACTCATAAAAGTCCAACTACTGTAAATATGGTTTTTAGTCCTAAAATAATAGCCAAAAGAATGATTAGTATTCCAACTATATTATGAAGCAAGGTATTTTTATTGCTGCCCATAACAGAATCTCTATTCACTACCCACAACAAAAAAATAGCCATAATAGGTAAAAGAACACCATTTGCAACCTGTGCAAATTTTATAATTTCTATAGGGTTGATATCAAATGATAAAAAAAAGACACCTAAACCTATAATAAGCATCCAAACAAGTTTAAACTTCTTGTCCTTCAACCCCATTTTCCATCCAAAACAACTATTGGCTACATAAGCTGCTGCTAAAGGTGCCGTAATAGCAGAGGTTATTCCTGCAGCGAACAAACCTACTCCCAATAAATAGGTGGCACTCTCGCCATATAATGGTTTCAAAGCTTTTGCTAAATCCAGCACCCCAGCAACTTCATTTAAGCCAATAGATGAGGCAGCAACTATGATGCACATGGAAACCAGACCCCCTAAAGCAACTGAAATAAAAGTATCTTTTCTAGCCGCTCCCATATCTTCTTTGGTCTTCCATTTCTCACTCACCAAGGAGGTATGTAGAAATAGATTGTAGGGTACAACAGTAGTTCCTACTAACGCAATTAAAGTAAGAATACTTCCTTCGGGAATTTTTGGAACAATTAATCCGGCTAAAACTTTAACAACGTCCGGTTTTACAAGAATAGCAGTTACCACAAAAGATATGCTCATTACTATGACTAAAGTAACAAGAATCCTTTCCAGAAATTTATAATTTCCAAAGTATAAAAGCAAAAAGGCCACTAGTCCAATCAAAGCTGGATAATAATCTGAAAACGAAGTACCAAAAATCGCCTCTAAGCCTAAGGCGGCACCACCAATATTACCGGCCTCATATGCAGCATTCCCAATGAGGATGGCCCCAATAATTATCGCTATAACGCCGTTTCTTAAAAATGGCTTTTTAAGCTCTTCCTTAATAACATCTGCCAATCCTCTTTGGGTAATAATCCCTAATCTTGCTGCCATTTCTTGTAAAACTATTGTAGCAATAATAGAGAG
>CAYTDS010000411.1:0-2020 GCA_964436555.1 uncultured Flavobacteriaceae bacterium
TTGCAGAAATTTACCGATGCGTTAGAAGCAACGGTAAAAGTAGGGATTATCGCCGGAATTGGAGACAGACGCCTGGAGGACAATAATGAAATGGGAAGTATAGCCGCAGAGATGTTTGATGAAATCATCATAAGGCAAGACAAACAATTGCGAGGTAAAACTGAAGAAGAATTGATTAAAATGCTCTATGACGGAATAAAAATGAAAGACCCGTTAAAGAAAACAACCATTATTCCTTCAGAAAAAGAAGCCATTACCTATGCGGTAAAAAATGCTGTCAACGGAGCGCTTATTGTGCTTTGTAGTGATGTTATTCCGGATGCTTTGGAGCTGGTAAAACAATTCAAGGAGCAGGAGGCTAATGGAGGGATTGTGTTTGCGGACTAGATTCGGGCAATAACCCTTTTTATAATGAAATAGTAGAAGCCTAATTAAAGATTGGTTCCTATTTTTTTACTTAGGTGATTTTACTGGATGTAGCTTCCGACCTTAAAATCTTAGGTTTTATTTCTTTGAAGGAAGGGAGTTACCAAACAAAATAACGGCAAAAATAATTGCCCAAAAGGCGTAAATTAAACCGCTTATGAGGATCAATTTAGAGTTAGGAAATGACGCTATTGCTATTTTTCCAATGGCCAATGCCCCCATTAAAAAATGCATAAAATTAGCGATTGCAACAGGACGATTGTAAATACCTCCTATTAAACTATCCTTATTCATCCAATTTAGCATACCATTTGCAAAATAAAGTGCTCCGACAATTTGTGCTAATAAGAGAGAAGACTCGGAGGATGCAATAGTCAGCTTTTGAATAAGGAATTCAGGAGCAAAGGTTAGAAGTATTCCTAAACAAATCAGCAACAAAGCGCTAGTTGTCATTATCCTTTTTGTGTTCATTTTTGAGCTCTTTTTTGTAATTTCTTATTACAGTGTAATGTCCTTTCTTCTACGAAAATACATAATACCTAAAAAAAATTAAACCATTTTTAAACAAACTATATGGCAACTTTGCAGACCGAAAAAATCCTTAAAATATCGTATCTTAGATTTATGCCCACCAACTTTTAATACTAGTTTTTAAACCAATCAATTATTTTCCTATGCGTATTTCTAAAAATCATGTGTTCCCAGTTATTGTGGCCCTTTTGGTATTGTCCATAGCGGCCTGTAATCCTAAGAAGACAACACCGGCTCTATCCTCAGAGGAATTGGACTTTACAGCTCCAAAGTTCAGGTTAATCGCCACGGACACCTTCTTCTTCAATAACTTTGTAGACTGCAATATGGCAGAAGTTTGGGTGGGAGATACCCTCCGTATCTTTCCAGGGAAATATGGAGAAGATCCGGTTTGGGGTTTTGCCGAAGATTTAAAGTTTGCCAGCGGTCCCAATGCCGACGCTGTTTTTAGCACTCCCGCGGCTGACTATATTGCGCCCAAATTACCGGTAAACGCCCCAATAGGTGAACCTGGTTTACATGGCGCGGTTTGGTTTGAGACAGTTTATCAGGATGAAAAGGACCCCAGTGGTCGCACTTTATTTGCTATTTACCATAATGAAAATTATCCTGAAACCTTACCCTATGATGCCACTACCGGGGAAGGATATATCGATAAAGATTGGCCTTTGGGTTTAACCGATAGAATTACCCCGGCGGCGGTTTGCCGTATTGGAGTTATGAAATCTACGGATGGTGGATGGAGCTGGGAAAACAAAGGCCTATTCCTGGAAGACAAGCAGCCACGGATGATTTTGAAACCGCATAACACTTCTAAAACTTTCGCGGGTGGGGTTGGCGATCCTTCCGCTGTTGCAGTGGGAGAATATCTCTATTTATTTTACGGGGAGTACGGCTATCCGGGGGTGTACAATACCGCAACCTATGACCCTGATCTGGAACGGAGCGGACAATGCATCAGCATTGCCAGAATCCGAATAGCGGATTTGGACACTCCGCAAGGAAAAGCCAAAAGATGGGATGGTACCGGTTTTAATGCCGACTGGGACGGTATCGGAAAACC
>CAYTDS010000412.1:0-2007 GCA_964436555.1 uncultured Flavobacteriaceae bacterium
TGAAGGGAGAAGAATTCCTTTGAGTGTCTTTAAGTAGCGTTTTTACTGTCAGATATAAAAAAATAATATAAAGGACAGTCAATAAAGATAAACCATACGCCAATTTTTCCATATCCTAAAAATTTTGATTATTTAACCCTAATTTCAATAAGCAAATTATGCGCCAAAATTAAGCTACAAATAAGGTTATAGGTATTCAGTATGGTTATCAATATTCCAAAGAAAGAGTCAATGTCGAATAAAGATTATTATCTACAATTGAAATATAAAGACATGTAATAGAGTAGTTTAAATCTGAAAAACTGTCATTTTTAGAGATGAACAATGTCATTTTGACATTTTATTTAAAGTTTTTTTAATAATTGCTTCTTTAAATTCATAAGGAATTTTTAAAAAAATCCTGTGTCTAAAATCAAGTTTTTGTTTGGCATTTATTTTGTCCTGTTGAAATGAGATTATTTGAATTCATGTTTAACTTAAAATTTTTGTAGTTATGAGTAACTTAGTAACAACTAGAAAAAATGGAAGTATGTCAAACACTAATTCGAATGGCCTAACTTTCCCAACGTGGTCCTCTTGGATTGATGAAGTGTTAAATAGAGACCTGCCCTCAGTTTTTACTTCAAATTTTAATAACGGCATTACTCTACCCAAAGTTAATATTAGGGAAACAAAAGATGCCTATTTTGTGGAAATGGCTGTACCTGGTCTTAAGAAATCTGACTTCCATATTTCCCTTGAGAATAAATTACTTTCGATTTCCAGTGAGATAGAGGAAAATAAAGAAAAGCAAAATGATAGTTTTACACGCCGAGAATTTGGTTATTCATCCTTCAGACGTTCTTTCACATTGCCTGAAACGGTAAATGAAAATAACATTATGGCAGAATATAACCATGGTATTCTCAGCATTCATTTACCTAAGAAAGAAGAGGCTATTCAAAAGCCTGCAAGAAATATCAAAATTTCTTAAATGAAATTAATGAAAATGATTATAGAAGGCCGGTTATACTGGCCTTTTTTGGTTAAAAACTTTGGTGCTCACTGTATCGCAATGCAAATAAAAAAAGTCTTACCCAATAAGATAAGTAATTAATGTGGATGATTCGACTATAGAAGCCCCGGAGTAGATAGCTTCTTAATGTAAGATAAGCTTAAATTGAGTAAATAATATTTATTGGAACTTTTAAAATTTACCAAAATGAATAAATACGTAATAGTACTTCTCACAACATTTCTAAGTATGAGCTGCAATAGCCAAGAAAGTAAAAGTAAAGAGGAGGTGGAAAATAAAGGAAAGGTTACTAATGAAGCTCCAAAAGGTAGTTGGAACGTTCACCGAGAATTTGACGAGGCAGGAAATCTAATTCGGTATGATTCCATTTATTCTTGGTCTTCAGGAGCAGATTTAAATCAATTAACAACCCTTGACCGAGATAGTATCATAAAATCCATGCAAAGTAAGTTTTATAGGAATTTTTCCCATTTTGATTTCCAAGATGGAGAATTTGGGTCCTTTTTTGACGAAGATTCTCTTTTTTCAAAGCGATTCTTTAATGAAGATTTTTTTGACAGTGATTTTGGGAGGGATTTTATGGATATCAATAAAATGCACGAACGCATGGAGAATATGCAAAAACAATTTATGGATCGGTACCAGCCTTTGATAGATCCCAAAAAAGAAAAGATGCAGGAAAATCAGAAATAGTCGAATACCCTTTTTTAGAAAAGCTTTACATCTTGTTGCTTCGTAAAAGTTATTTTTACAAAAAAACTAGGTCCACATTCGATGAATGTGAATCTAGTTTTTATCATTCTCTTTAAAAAGTTCCTTCTCTCAAAAGAACAGTAATCAAAACATTACAAGTTACTAAACATCTTATCTTGAGCAATCGGCGCCCCAAATCTCGCCACCTTCTGTATAGGCAATAATTAGATTTCCCTCGTCAATAGTAATTAATCCATCACTGCTAACAAAAATGTTCTCGTTCTTTTCCATTTGAATAC
>CAYTDS010000413.1:0-2006 GCA_964436555.1 uncultured Flavobacteriaceae bacterium
GCCTCCATCCCTTTCAAATCGTGCGACCAATCCTCTTTTAAGGGAACCCCTTTCCAAGAGGCACCTGTAGCCTGAGCTACCTGAATTAAGGACATATAGGAAGGATCTGCCGATACAACATTTCCACCTTTAGCAAACATAACCATTGCTGTTTTCTCCAATAAGTCTGAAGATCCCGGACCCATCATAATATTTCTGGTATCTACACCTTCTTCAAGGGCAATCTTGTCCATCAAATCAAATAATTCCTGCCAGGCATATCGGTTGCTTTTTCCTATAACGTTTGTCAACGCGGTTATAGCCATTGGAGACGGACCATAAGGATTCTCATTGGCATTTAGTTTGGCAAGTAAAACTTTGGGATCAGGAAAAATTTTGGCGTTGTATTCCTTAAAAAATGGACTGTACAATGTTCGTCCCTCGGAATCATACTTTAATGGTGCTCTAGAAGTTTCCCCGAAGCTAAGATGGGGCATAACAAGAGCCCCTGCTGCGGTGAGCATACCTTTTTTTAACCAATCTCTTCTGTCTAATGCTGTTTTCATAACGTTTTTATTTAAATTTAATAAATTAGTTTGAAGCTACCGGACTTGCATTGGCACCAAGATTTCCTGAGGCTACTATGGTGCTATCGGAGCTGCTTAGATATATATTTATATGGGCATCTAAACTCTCAATGCTGTCGTAAAATGCCGTATCTGTAATAATGTAGAATTTACTGCCACTTAGCTCTCCTGAGTTACCCGAAACATTAGCTAACGTAATTAGTGTAGAACCTGCTGAATCTGTACTACCTCCTAAAATAAGAGCCGGGTGCAATAAATCCGGAATTGTATTATATAAGGAAACCTGCACTAAGGTACGATTTAATTTGTCTTTCCAAAATACAATTCTTCCATAAACATTAGACCCATCAGGATCAGTAGATGCTATGGTATAGGCTAAAAATTCTGTAAGGGTTCCCCCACCAGGGGCGACCTCTAATTCGGCTTCTAATCGTTCTTGTTCACATGAAAAAATGAAGAATAATGTAACAAGGCAGGTGATTGATTTTAGTATTGTCTTTATCATGATTATATTTTTTAGTATCGTAGTCATATAATTTTAGAAAGTAAAGGCCATACGTGCAAAGTAATATGCACCGTTAGATCCTTGTTGGTAGTTTGAGTATAAATAGAATCCGCGTGTTTCTGCTCTTTGAATATCCGGATACTCATTAAAAATGTTGTTACCACCAACAGTCAAACTTATGTTTTTTGTTGCCTGATATGTAATACCTAAGTCGGTTATAAATTGCGCACCAAATACTTGATCGGGATAACCAAAGGAACCATCACTCAGGGTAATTTCTCTGGCAAAAAGGCTTGTGACTTTTCCGAAACGAGTACCGCGTAACAAGGCAGACCATTTACCAATACCATAGGTTACCGAACCAATAAGTGTAGAATTTGATGTTCCGGTTTCAAACTGACCAATTGAGGCCCTGTCTACATATTTTGCAGCCAGCTGTTCGTCTGTAAGGGTTGTATTTAAATCGGGTAATTTTACTCCTTCAAAGGTATTTTCTCTAAATATGGCTGATAGCATTAATCCTAAGTTTCCTTCACCAATTATTGTATTGTAGTTCGCAACAAGTTCAATACCTTTTGTGCTTATATCACCGCCATTAATTCTAAAACTTGCGAGTCCGTCCCCTATAATTGGCGCCAAAACAGGAGCTTCGGAAGAGTCAAATACATCTGTTTCAAAAATCCTGTCGTTTATCGTAATTTTATAAGCATCCACAGTTAACTCCAATTTATTAAATAGTTTAGAAGTAAAACCAAAACTAAAGTTTTTGGATTGCTCCTGCCTTAAAGTTTGTAGGCCTATAGCTCTGGCAGCAGAACTATTATTTGGATACAAGGTGCCATCAAAAGGAGTTAGTCCTTGAAAAAATGTAAAAGTATGTGAATAGTTAAGTTCTTGTAGGGAAGGTGCCCTGAATCCGGTGCTATAGGAACCGC
>CAYTDS010000414.1:0-1998 GCA_964436555.1 uncultured Flavobacteriaceae bacterium
TAGAAACTGCACTGGTAAAAATTCCCAATGCCTCTCATGGATTGGTGAATAGACCAAGTATGTTAATGAATAAGTCTGCTTCTATTTTAAGCTGGTTCAATACACATAAAGACAAGAAGTAGTTTGTTAATGTGAAAGTGTAACAATTTGGAAATTTGGTTATTTGATAATAGATCAAAGTAAAAATGGCTTAATGTAACAATGGTTGAAGTTACAAATGCAGCGGTCTGATGTCAGTTCGAGTGTTTTTTATGAAATGTAGTGAAACGAAATGGAGTAAAAAAAGTATCGAGAACCGCTTTTTAACCTAAATTTATTCCATGAAAAAAAATGTACTCTCCATGACCCGTATTGTAATCATTCTATGCTTTGCAATCTCCTTCCAACTGTTTGCACAAACAAAAGTGTTGACCTATAATATTAAATACGATGCTACATCGGACACCGTAAACAACTGGAATTTCCGAAAGGAGGCTATGATAAAATTGCTACAGCACTATGAGCCTGTTTTTATTGGGTTACAGGAAGCACTGATTCATCAGGTTAGTTATTTAGATGATGCCCTACCCTCCTATAGTTACATTGGCGTTGGGAGAGATGATGGAAAAGAAAAGGGAGAATATACAGCCATATTTTACGATAGTACCCAATATAAAGTAGTACAATCCAATACTTTTTGGTTATCTGAAACTCCTGAGAAAATCTCCAAAGGTTGGGATGCTGCTTTGGAACGTATCTGTACTTACGGACTTTTTGAACATCGCACTACTAAAGAACAAATTTGGATTTTTAACACTCATTTTGATCATATCGGGGAATTGGCCAGAGAAAATTCGGCCCAACTTCTTGTTGATAAAATCAAAGAGATTAATACAGCTAAGATTCCCATTGTATTAATGGGTGATTTTAATCTGGAACCGGAACGAAAAGGGATTTCCATATTGAGAAGTTACTTGCAAGACGGAAAGGAAATCACGCAAAAACCTTTTTACGGACCTACAGGTACCTTTAATGGCTTTGATCACGGTATGAAACTGGACCGGCGTATTGACTACCTTTTTGTGAGCCATCTTCGAGTGATTGATTACATCCATATTGATGACCGTATGGGAAATAATATGCATATCTCCGACCATTTGCCGGTACTAAGCACTGTCATAAAAGATAATTAATTCCGGGGAGTCTTGAAATTTGTTAATAGCGCAGTAAAATGAAACCACTTAAGGATCTGTTTTCTGTACAATCTGAAAGCTATCAGAAATATAGACCTACCTATCCCCCTGAGTTATATGCTGATTTGTTAGCTTTGATACCGACAAGAACAGCTTGTTGGGATTGTGCCACAGGAAATGGACAAGTGGCATTGGAGTTGGCAAACCATTTTGATACAGTATATGCCACCGATATCAGTCAAAAACAATTAGCCCAGTCTCCTCAGAAAGAAAACATAATTTATAGTTTAGAACGTGCTGAGAAAACCTCCTTTGCCAATAATCAATTCGATTTGGTCACGGTAGCTCAGGCCCTACATTGGTTTGACTTTGAAAAATTCAATGCCGAAGTACTACGTGTTACTAAAAATGGAGGAATTCTCGCCACCTGGGGTTATGGATTGCTAAACATTGACAAAAAAACGGATGCATTCATAGCGCAATTTTATTCCGATATTCTTGGGGTGTATTGGGATGCGGAACGAGCGTATATTGAAACAGCATACACTACTATCCCGTTTCCTTTTCAGGAGATAAAACCGCATAACAACTATTTTATTCAAACGAAATGGTCCTTAAAGGATTTGGAAGGTTATTTTAATTCCTGGTCCGCTGTGCAGCATTATATAGCTAAAAATGAAGAAAATCCTGTGGAATGGATAGTGGAAAAGCTTAAAAAGTATTGGGCAGTAAATACAGTAAAAGAAATTAAATTTCCTCTATTTATTCGAATTGGAAAAATTGAAAAATAAAGTTTATGTATACCCCACCCTATTATAAAAATGAA
>CAYTDS010000415.1:0-1996 GCA_964436555.1 uncultured Flavobacteriaceae bacterium
TCTTTGGCAATGAGCGAAGCAGAAGGATTTCCTTTTTTGTTTTGGGTAACATCCAAATAAGCTTCATCCAAAGATAAAGGCTCTACTAAGTCGGTATACTCATGAAATATTGCCCTAATTTTCATCGAAATCTCCTTATAACGGGCATATCGGGGAGTAACGAAAATAAGTTCAGGACAGTTTTTCCTTGCCAAATAGCCACTCATAGCACTGCGAACACCAAACTTCCGTGCCTCATAACTAGCTGCAGAGACCACTCCCCTGTTTTCTCCTCCACCAACTGCAATGGGCTTTCCTTTCAACAAGGGATTATCCAATTGTTCAACAGAGGCATAAAAAGCATCCATATCGATATGGATTATTTTTCGAAGCGGAAAATCATAGGTCATACACAAAATTAAACTATATTTAGTTAGATGAATACACACAAAAAAACAGCTATTTTGCTGGGAGCAACAGGACTTACAGGTGGTCTTTTGCTTCGGTTATTATTAGATGACAAACAATACGAAAAGGTAATTCTCTTTTCCAGAACTGCCATTGGATTTTCGCATCTCAAAGTAGAGGAGCATTTGATTGATATGTTCAGCCTAGCAGATTATGGATCAATTTTTAAAGCAGATGTAGTATTTTGCTGTATAGGTACCACCAAAAGTAAAACCCCGAACATGGAAGTGTACAGAAAAATAGATTATGGAATTCCCATAGCTGCAGCAATGCTTTGTAAGGATAACGGCATAGGGACATTTATAGTAGTGTCGGCTTTGGGAGCAAAGCCTGATAGTCCCATTTTTTACAACAAGACGAAAGGAGAAATGGAAGAGCAGGTTTTGGGTTGTCAAATTTCAAAAACCCATATTTTACAACCCGCCTTAATTAGTGGACAACGCAGTGAAAAAAGGATTGGCGAATGGATATTTAAGCAAATTATGAAGGGAATTAATCATGTTTTAGTTGGCTCATGGAAAAAGTATAGAAGCATTTCTCCCGAGACAATTGCAAAATGTATGATTTGGCTTTCTCATAACCCGTACCCTGAAGAAAGGATTGAATCTGATCAAATTCAATATATAGTTGATAATAACATGATGCAGTAGTTCTCCAAGATTTTTATAGTAAATATTAAAAGAAGGTTGTGATAGAAATAGAACGAAAATTTTTGGTTCTTTCGGAAGGCTTTAAAAATGATGCCATAGCTGAAACCCATATTATACAGGGTTTTTTGAATACGGATGCAAGCCGAACCGTAAGGATACGCGTTAAAGGAAATCAAGGTTTTCTTACTGTAAAAGGGAAATCCTCTGAGAACGGGACTACCCGTTTTGAATGGGAAAAGGAAATTTCAGTTGAGGATGCTCAACAACTCTTACAGCTATGTGAGGATGTACTTATAGACAAGATTCGCTACAAAGTCCCTGTCGGAAATCATATTTTTGAGGTAGATGAGTTTCAAGGCGCTCATGAGGGACTACTAATTGCTGAAGTAGAATTGCAGCATGAAGACGAACCGTATGAAAGGCCTAATTGGCTTGGCCAAGAGGTAACAGGGGACATACGTTATTACAATTCTTATTTAAGCAAAAAAAAGTAACAGCTCTTTACTAAAAATCTCCAATACTGTAGTAGAATTATTGCCAGCCGCCTCCTAAAGCGCGGTATAAAGCAACAACCGACTGCAGTTGTTGTAATTTGTTGTCCACCACATTAAGTTCGGCATTGAGCGCATTTTGTCTTGCTGTCAATAAGTCCAAATAGGTTCCAAAACCATTGTTTAATAATACTTCAGAATTCACTTCGGCTTTGCGAAGCGCCTCAACCTCTTTTTGACGAAATTCAAATTTTCTGCTTTCCGCATTAAACTCAAAAAGGGCATCGGAAACTTCCTTACCGGCTATTAACAAAGTCTTTTCAAAATTTAAAAGACTTTGTTGTTGTTGTGCTTTGGTTTGTTCGTATTGGGTTCTAATTTGTCTTCTGTTAAAAATAGGTTGGGCAA
>CAYTDS010000416.1:0-1992 GCA_964436555.1 uncultured Flavobacteriaceae bacterium
TGGCGATTTCGGTAAGCTTCATACCGGTATAGCCGTTTCCGGTGGTTTCTATGTCAATGATGGAATACACTTGGTTACTTCTCTGTTTTTGGACTTTGAAGATAAGGATAAATCCTTAACGAGCGATGTTAAAGTGGTTGCGCGATATTTTACTTCTAATAAAACAAATACCCAAAGTCAGATGGTGCAAGATTAAAATTATTGCTTTTTCCAAAATCGTTTGGTGGCTACCTTCTCCATGTTTTTTAGCTCAAGGGTAATGTTTTTAAATTTAGCCGTTTCCTTAAATTCATTTATAATTTCATAAATATCATTATGGATGAATTTCGCCTCACTCCCATCTATAATCAGATGATGATTTTTGGGAACATGATCCAGAAATAGCATAATATCGGCCTTATTTAAAAAGGTGGTTTCCTGAGCCAGTTTTAAAATTGTTTTTGTATCCGATTCTATTGTAAGCTTATCCTGTACATAGGCATTTTTGTAGTTATCCCTGAGGATAAAAAATATAGCTACTGAACCCCCTACTAAAATCCCCGTAATTAAATCGGTAAACATCACAACCAGAATGGTGATAATAAAAGGTAAAAATTGCTTTTTTCCCTGATTATAAATGTTTTTGTAAATGGAAACACTAGTTAATTTATATCCTACCACAAAAAGCACTGCCGCAAGTGATGCCAGAGGAATCATATTCAATACAACTGGAATAGAGGCTACGCAAATCAGCATAATAAGACCATGAGTTATGGTAGCCGTTTTGGTTCTACCTCCCGCATTAACGTTGGCAGAGGTACGAACAATTACGGCTGTAACGGGCAAACCACCAATACATCCGGCTACAATATTCCCTATTCCCTGTGCCTTAAGCTCTCGGTTGGTAGAAGTTCTTCTTTTATAAGGGTCTAATTTGTCCCCGGCCTCTGTACTGAGCAAGGATTCCAAACTGGCAATAAAGGCGATGCTCAATGCGATTTGATAAATTTCTATGTTACCCAGATACGAGAAATCGGGAAAGGAGAAGAAACTTGCAAACTCCCCCAAAGATCCTGCCACCGGAAGTTGTACTAAATGACTTTGGTTTAACGCGAATTGAGGAAAAGAGGTACTGAACAACAGACTAAGTAATACACTAATTATTACCGCAGCCAAAGCCGATGGAAAAAACTTGAAAAAGGCATATTTCTTTAGTGCAGGTCTATCCCACAATAAAATAATAGCAAGAGATACCAATGTAATTATAGTGACTCCTGGATGTATATTTCCAATTACATTTACTATTTCGGAAAAGGTATTGCTCCCGTCATTGTTCCAAAAGCTTTCCAAACCCTGAAAAGTATCACTTACCCCAAAAGCATGGGGTATCTGTTTTAAAATCAAAATTAATCCTATAGAAGCCAGAATGCCTTTAATCATGGCATTAGGAAAGAAATAGGCTACGGTACCTGCTCTTAAAAAGCCTAAAATAATCTGAAATACTCCCGCAATAACCGTTGCCAACAATACCGCATTAAAATCACCCAAAGTTTCAATAGCCATAAGGATAACTAGTGCCACACTGGCTGCGGGTCCACTAACGTTAACACTGGAATTACTGGCAATACCGACCACTATACCTCCAACAATGCCTGCTATAATCCCTGAAAATAAAGGTGCCCCGGATGCTAATGAAATACCCAAACAAAGGGGAAGTGCAATTAAAAATACCACTAATCCGGAAGATAAATCCGATACAAAATGTTTCTTTACAAAATCTACGTTTTCCTTCATCTTATGAATTTTAAAAGTTGCAAAAGTATTACTATTACTTACTTTTTAAAAGCTTATAGGCTATTAAATGGTAAAAAACAGCTGTGTATAAAGCATTTGTAAGCTAACTGCGACGGTTTATTTGACCATTATTTCTCCTTTGGTGCGGAAATTTTTCTTTGTGCAGTCTTCATATCGGCATATCTGGGATCCTGCACATAATCTTGCTTTTGCATTTTA
>CAYTDS010000417.1:0-1989 GCA_964436555.1 uncultured Flavobacteriaceae bacterium
TAATATTCTTTTCTTCTATGGTCATATGAAAACCGTCCAGCAGAACCTTTGCTTCCTTTTCATTGATATCCGTTACCAAACGCATCACATCTTCTGCCGTATTCACCAAATCAGATTCAAACCGGTTTAGGGGTTCCAGAGCAATTTCCAGCCCAAAGTTTTTTGCACTTTTACATACCTTGCCCAAATTGGTGACCGCTCTGCCCCACTCTATTTTTTTTTGTTCTTGTGAAACCAAACGTGCTTTTCCAACTGCAGAATACATGGGCCCGGCCAAAAAACCCGCCTCTAAAACGGTACATAGTTCAAAGCACTTTTCGATATATTCAAAACAGTTTTTATGTACCGCGGTGTCTTCATGCGTAAAATCCTTGGTTGGACCAAAGGCACCACATACCACCACCCCAAGTCCGTTCTCTACCAAAGCCTTTTTAACTTCTCGTCCATTTATTAAATCGGGATCTTCCACAGGGATTTCCACAATTTCATATCCCATGGCTTTTATTTTGGGGAATAGGGTAACCGATTGGGTGGTAAAAGGGGATTCCCACAACCAGGTGCTTACGCCAAATTTTAATGTATTTTTCATTCGTTTATATCAAATGGTAAACAGGATTAAACATTTGCTCTTCAAAATACCATAAAATTATGAGTTAGCAGCAACTACTTTCATAACGCCCTGCATAATCCTCCAATGACCTGGAAAAGTACATATAAAGGGATACGTTCCGGGAGTACTCGGCGCCGTGAATTTTAGGCTAAAAGAGTTATCCGGATCTACGATGGGGGTGTAAAACAACACCTCTGGCATTTCAGGGATATAGTTCTTTTCAGCACCTTTGGGATCCATAGCCAACTTATCGGCAGCTGCTCCAACCTTTTCTTTTGACCCGGGTTGGGTTATCAGTAAGTTATGCTGCATAAAATCATTGTTCATAAAAACAACTTCCACTTGCGTCCCCGATGTGACTTCAAAGGCGGTAACATCAAATTTCATTTCATTCTGTATCGTCTTGATGGTGATGACTGTACTATTGGCATTGGATTCCTTCGCAGCTGCCGCAAGAAGGGCCACTTTATCACCGTAATTTTCTAACAACACTTGAGCAATTGAACTTCCCTGAAAGAGATTGATCTGTTTAGTTGTAAAATCTTGCTCTACTTCATATTTCCAATCTCCGTGTAAGGGAATCGTCTTTGAACCTATGGTTAGTTTCATTTGATCCTGAGTGCCATAGAGTCCACCCCCACCCCCGGTATCTTTCACCCAGATAGCAATGGTATTAATCCCCGATTTCAATAGCCCGCTTTTAACCGGATACACCCGCGCCTTTTCATAATCGTCCGTGCTCCCCACTTTTTGCCCGTTGATGTACACCACATCGGCATCGTCAATCGGGCCTAAAGAAATTGAGCCCGATTTACCGGCATCAGAGGCTGACAGTTCTATCTGCTTTCTAAACCAGATAATCCCGTCTATTTTTAGTCCGGCTGTTTCTATAAACTGCGGTAACGCCATGGTTTTCCATTGGCTATCATCCAGATCTATTCTTTCCCAAGCCTTTTCTTCATCCTTTGGCGCCTCCGAGACCGGCTTAGCGTTAATTACCTCGCCTAAAAAACCCAAACTGTGCTTTGCTGCGGCGATATACAAGGCTTTGGATAACCAGACATCTTCCGCTATTTCAGGCTGCTCACTTAATGCATATAATTGCTTTCCTACCGTTTCCGAGGCTTCCCGTTCTGAAAAATAAAGTAAGGCAGCCAATTGCACCCGTGGATCACTGTCCTGAAGAACTTTAGATTTTAAAAGTAGTGCATCGGTGTCCTCATTTTTTGGTAACAATTGAATCGATGCAATACGAATGGCCGGAGTTGCACTTTTTAAGGCTCCTTTTACAGCAGCAAGCGCTTTAGCATCGGTGGAGATAGCTCCCAACCCTTCAATTGTCCATAAGGCATGTAATGCAGCCGGATTTAGCCCTTCTG
>CAYTDS010000418.1:0-1986 GCA_964436555.1 uncultured Flavobacteriaceae bacterium
GCATTGGCAGATCTTTTCAGACCCTATGGCATTAAGGTGTACCTCACAGCTCGTTTTTCTGCTCCCATCGAAATTGGAAATCTAAAAACGGCTGATCCCCTAGATCAGGAAGTACAACAATGGTGGAATGCCAAAGCAAAAGAGATTTATGACCTCATTCCCGATTTTGGTGGTTTTGTGGTGAAAGCAAACTCTGAGGGGCAGCCGGGACCACAGAATTACGGAAGGAATCATGTAGATGGTGCCAATATGATGGCCGATGCACTGTTGCCGTTTAAGGGAATTGTGATGTGGCGTGCTTTTGTATACTCAGAACATGATCCCACAGATAGAGCCAAACAGTCGTACAGCGAATTTGTTCCTTATGATGGTACTTTTCGGGAAAATGTTATTGTACAAGTTAAAAACGGAGCAATAGATTTTCAGCCACGGGAACCCTTTCATCCCATGTTTGGTGCCATGCCTAAAACCCCATTGATGATGGAATTTCAAATCACTCAGGAATACCTTGGCTTTAGCACACACCTGGTTTTTCAACCTAAACTATATGAGGAAGTATTACAGTCCGATACGTTTCAAAAAGGCAAAGGTTCAACAGTGGCTAAAGTCATTGACGGTTCTTTGCACAATAGTGCATTAACCGGGATGGCAGGAGTTGCCAATATTGGGAGCGATATTAACTGGACGGGGCATATTTTCGGGCAAGCCAATTGGTATGGTTATGGTCGCCTGGCATGGGATCCCCATTTAAGTTCAGAAGTTATTGCAGAGGAATGGCTAAGAGCTACTTTTTCTAATGAAGAAAGATTCGTATTACCTATGAAAAAAATACTACTAGAATCGCGGGAGATGGTTGTAAACTATATGAATCCTTTGGGCTTGCATCATATTTTTGATACTAGTCACCATTATGGCCCCGGTCCATGGGTTAGTGAGCTATCTCGGCCGGAATGGAACCCTACCTATTATCACAAAGCAGATAGTTTGGGTATTGGTTTTAACCGTACTGAAACCGGAAGCAATGCTATCGCACAATATGCACCGGAAGTAGCAAAGCTATTTGGCAATCTAAGCACTTGTCCCGAAGAACTATTACTATGGTTTCACCACCTGCCCTGGGACTACAAACTAAAAAACGGAGAAACCCTTTGGAATGGCTTAGGTTTAAAATATCAGGAAGGAGTTGATCAGGTTCGGGCAATGCAAGCTTCGTGGGAAAGCATGCAACCTTATGTGGATGAACAACGATTTAATGCAGTAAAACAATCCCTCATCATACAGTTAAAGGAAGCTATTTGGTGGAAAGATGCCTGTATGCTGTATTTTCAGGAGTACTCAAAACTAGATTTTCCAAAAGGAATGGAAAAACCAACAAGCACATTGGAATACTACAAATCCCTCAAATTTCCTTTTGCACCCGGTATACGCCCACAGTGGGACTAATACCAATTTTATAAAATATATAGGGTAATCGATGAAAAAAATGATTCAAACAATGCGTTGGTTTGGACCGGATGACGCAGTGAACCTAAAAGATATCAGGCAAAGCGGTGTGGAACATATTGTAACAGCACTACACCACATTCCCGTTGGAGCCATTTGGACAACTAAAGCCATAAAAGAGCGGCAAAATTTAATTTGGGATGCGGGAATGGAGTGGCGTGTCATTGAAAGTTTACCCGTACATGAATCCATAAAACGTAGGGATGAGGACTGCGATTTATACATCAAAAATTATAAGGAAAGTCTTAAAAATATTGCCGCATGCGGACTGGAAGTGATTGCGTATAATTTTATGCCGATTTTGGATTGGGTAAGAACACATCATAACTACGTAAATGCGGATGGTACCCAAGCCCTGCTCTTTAACCGAATAGCATTTATTTATTTTGATTTGCATTTGTTACAACGCCCGAACGCAGAAACTGATTATAGTGAAGAAGACAAGAAAAAGGCTGTAAACTATGGCCAAAAGCTTACCCATGA
>CAYTDS010000419.1:0-1983 GCA_964436555.1 uncultured Flavobacteriaceae bacterium
CGGATAAACACATTATCCACCGCAAGCAAAATGGCAATTAAAATATAGAGGTATTTCATGTGGTAGTATTCCTTTTTCACATTGGGATTATTGTGCAAATCAACTAAAATAGTTCCTAAAAGAGGGTATTCTTTTTACATTATTTTGCAAACTAACCGGCATGGAACTAAAAATTTGGCGTAACATAGGGGCATTGACCGTATTAAAAATAATATTTTTTTTATGAAGCACCATCCAAATCATCACAGGTGTGTATACTGCAAGAGACAAGCTTAGGTGTACCCAAACAGAACGAATCTGAAGCTGATATAGTATGAGGGTAGCAACAAAAAAAACACAGTAAAAAAGCAAGGTTTTTAGATGCAGACCCAAAAAGTAGCCTTTGGGAAATTGTAATTCCTTATACAACCGAAAGCTCATTTGGGCATAATTTAGAAAAGTTGCTACAAATACCCCATAGGCTATACCCGGCAGCTCATAAAAATAAGCTCCTACAAGACAACAAATAACCATCAATACCGTGAATATAAATTGGTAATAGGCGCCCCTAAAAATAATCCCCAGCGATTTCAAATAGGACTTGTTAATCCTTGTCCCAAACCTGTAGGCCAACCCAAAGATGAGGATTTGAAAGGGGTAGACAGCAGCACCCCACTGCTCCCCCAAGAGGACTTGGATTACCAAATCCGCATTGATAAACAATAGGGTTGCCAGCGGAAACAGTACCCCAAAACAAAGCGAGGTACTCAACAAATAGAAACTTGCCAGTTTTTCCTTTTTATCCTGATTTTTAGACAGGATAGGAAAAAAAACGGTATCATAGGCTTTGCCAAAAAAAGTGGCCGGGATAGAGTAGAGTTGAAACGACTTGGAATAAATCCCCATAGCCACAGTACCCAAGGACCGCCCTACAATAATATTGTCTGTATTTTCTGCAAAATAATTAAAAACCGTTCCCAGCGTATGTCCGGAGCCAAAGACCAGCAGATCCCGGGCAATTGGTTTTTGATATCGAAAGGAAAAGGTTGGGGGACGAAAGTACATCATCAACAAAAGATTAATCACAAGCCCGGCAAATTGCCCCAGAATTAAGGCCCAATAGCCAAAACCCATTAAAGCCAATACGATGGCCACAACGCCACTTCCCAGAATATACCCTGCCAAACCACATTTTACTAATAAAGAAAACTGGAGATTTCGGGTCAAAACCGCACTTGTAACGCTATTTACGCTGGTTATAGGGAAAAACAAGGCAAAAAACCGAATGGCGTTGTCTGCTCCCTGTAAATCGAAAAAAACGGCCACCATAGGGGCAAAAAAATAAAAGAGGATACCCAAGCTAAGACCTATGAGTAGCGATAAGGAGTACCCCTGGGCAACGTGTTGGGGGGTTAAATCTTTTAGTTGAATAATTGCCGTAGCCAATCCCAGATTGGTAAAAATATTGGAAAAATTTACCACAATCAAAATTACCCCAACAACCCCAAACTCCTCCGGTGTAAGTAACCGAGCCAATACACCAATAATGATAAATTGAGAGAGAATTTGCAGAATAGAACCGGAAAAATTCCATACCAAACCGCTTAACCCCTTTTTGGTGGTAGACTCATTGGGCTTCTCCGGATCCATAACGCAATAGGTAGGTCATTTGTTCATTATTTTGAGCCGTAATACGCCCTTGATTTCGCATTAAGTATAATTCATAACCAATTTATTCTTAAAAGGTATGCTTATACTTTGTATTGTCCATTGATATAACCGCAAAAACCTGAGGAGCGCAAAACGCTATGCAAAGATGTCATAAAAATTCAGTTTAAACTAAAATTTATGCTATAACGCATCGTTTTTAGGTTTGTTTTAGCTGGGCGTACAAATGTCCCGTAGTAATTCATAAAAGGAGCTAAAATAATTTCAGTTGGCTTACAATTGCTAATATCAAATTGTAAGCGGTATCGAGAACAGTTTTAGCGTTCTTTACTTGAG
>CAYTDS010000420.1:0-1982 GCA_964436555.1 uncultured Flavobacteriaceae bacterium
CTCTTGAAAACATTATAGATTTCGGGAAGTTCCTCTTTAAAGAAAAAATGGGTTAAACCCGGGAAAATCTTTTTTTCTTTTTTTTTAAGAATTGTCTAGCCTATGGTCCCATACTAAAACTGAATTTAAAAGCTGTTAAAAATCAATTTTGGCAAATAAGCCTCACTAGTTTGCACCAGCATATTTATAAGACATATACACATGAAAACATTAGATAGTATTCCTACCTCTAAAATACAGCGTGCCGGAGAATTGGTGAAAACCGGGGTAAAAGTCGGTGGGAATTATATAAAATATTTTGGAAAAAAAATTGTTAACCCCGAGCTTACGAAAGAAGAGTTAAACGAGGATAATGCCAGTGATATTTATGACGGCCTGAAAAGTTTAAAGGGAAGTGCTCTAAAAGTAGCGCAGATGTTGAGCATGGAGAAAAATCTACTGCCAAGAGCCTATGTAGATAAATTTTCACTATCCCAGTTTTCGGTTCCGCCCTTGTCAGCTCCTCTGGTTCGGAAGACGTTTAAAAAATACCTGAATAAATATCCTGAAGAAATTTTTGACACTTTTGATAAGGATTCCATAAATGCAGCCAGCATTGGACAAGTGCATAAAGCCACCAAAAATGGAAAGGAATTGGCAGTAAAAATTCAATATCCCGGTGTAGCCGAAAGTATAAGCAGCGATTTAGCCATAGTGCGTCCTATTGCCATTAAAATGTTCAATTTACAGGGCAAGGATTCTGATAAGTATTTTAAGGAAGTGGAGCTAAAACTCATTGAAGAAACCGATTATTTATTGGAGCTAAAACAGAGTAAAGAAATAACCTTATCCTGTAGCGCTATTCCAAACCTGATTTTTCCGAAATATTATAAATCGTTGTCAAGCGAACGGATTCTTACCATGGATTGGATGCAGGGACAGCATTTGGGCGATTTTACAAAATTAGATTTTACCCAAGAACTTGGAAATAAACTGGGGCAGGCATTGTGGGATTTTTATATGTTTCAAATTCATGGATTAAAAAAGGTACATGCCGATCCGCATCCCGGAAATTTTTTGGTCAGCGAAGATGAAAAACTTATTGCTATCGATTTTGGTTGCATTAAAGCGGTGCCGGATGAATTTTATGCGCCTTATTTTGAGCTTGCCAGTAAGGAGAATATTGAAAATGATGCTTTTTTTATGGAAAAGCTTTATGAACTGGAAATTCTTACCAATACCGATTCACCTAAAGAGCTGGAATTTTTTAAGCATTTGTTTAAAGAGATGCTTACACTCTTTACCTCACCTTTTAATGGGGAAACTTTTGATTTTGGGGATGATGCTTTCTGGAGTCAGATAGCCGATTTGAGTCAGCGGTATGCCAATGACGAACAAATCAGAAAAATGAATGGCAACAGAGGTTCCAAGCATTTTCTGTATATGAATCGCACTTTCTTTGGACTTTTTAATTTACTGCACGATTTAAAAGCGGAAGTACAGGTGAATAATTTTAGGAGGTATTTGGATTAGTATTCAAGTGCACGTTCAAGCTCAAATACAAAATTCAAATACAAACTCAAGAAACAGGAAACTAAGCTTGCTTGATTTTGTCATTCTGATTCTGTGCAGCAGGAGAAGAATCTTTCGTACACCTGAGCTTTATCCATAATTTCCTGTGTGGTAGCATTCTCGAGATTATCAAGATGCTTCTCTTCGCTCAGCATGACAAAACCAAGATAAGTGCAAGTTCAAGAATCAAGCTCAAATTCAAAAATCAAAGACAAGTTCAAACCTGAAACCCTTCAAACCAGAAACCTTTTTTAGTTGTTCGTTGACAGTTGATAGTTTGATGGCAATTCGTTTATTCGTTTATTCGTTTATAATTTTAAGTAACCCTTGAAACTAGAAACCAGAAACTTTGGACTTTCTACATTCGACTCCTTGATTGATAAATAGCAAGTAGAAAGTTGCCGCTATTGAAAATCTTTTATTTATTCGTA
>CAYTDS010000421.1:0-1963 GCA_964436555.1 uncultured Flavobacteriaceae bacterium
TGTCCACAAGGGTATTATGAAAACTACAATGATCTAAAAGCCAAGTTTTAAACGCCTCGCCAAATTGCCAATCCTTTACATGGCTTAGTATGATTTCCCTGAGCTTATCTGCATTATAGTTAATCAATTCGCATGGAAGTATAGTCAAGCCCTTATCAGGTGCTCCCTTAAAATAGTTAAATCGCTCAAATAAAAAAATCGTAAGCTTGGCAGGAAAAGACTGGGGTGGTTGTAGGTCTGCTGTATCTGAAGCTAAATGGATAATTCCGGACTCCGTAGTATTAGATACGATAAACTGCAATTCTTCTTCCTTGGCCAGATTTAGGAAGCCTTCAAAATCCTGATGAGGGTTGACACTCCTAACGATATTGGAAATAATTTCATTTTCCTGAACTGGAATTCCATTTTTTATACCTTTTTGGAATAGCGTATATAAGCCATCCTGTTCTTCAAATGGGTCAACCTGGCTTTTATCAATAGCAGGCACAATGGCTATTCCGGCATTAAAGGCGATTTCCGAATTTAATTTTTGAAAGGCATAACCAGCAAAGGCTCTTAAAAAATTTCCCCTTCCAAATTGAACTATTTTAATGGGAGGCTTCTCTACAAGCCCCATATTTTTCCTGTTTAATTTTTTCACCATTTTAAAAAGGAATACTTGATGATTATAAATCGAATAGGCTTGGTAGCCACAAGCTTAATTGCGGAAAATAGGTAACCAGAAAAAGGGCCAAAATCATCGCCAAAAATAAAGGAACTAAAGGTTTAATGACTTTTTCGATGGTTGTTTTTGCGACACTTACTCCCACAAATAGTACCGAGCCCACAGGGGGAGTACAGAGGCCGATGCAAAGATTGAGTACCATGATGATACCAAAATGTACGGGATCCATACCCAGTGCTGTTACCACCGGAAGAAAAATAGGCGTAAAAATTAAAACAGCCGGAGTCATGTCCATAAAGATTCCAACGAACAATAGCAGAAGGTTTATGATTAGAAGGATTACAACGAGGTTATTGCTAAGTCCCAAAAGCCCTGAACTGATATCCTGAGGAATATTTTCATAAGAGAGTACCCAGGACATACTCATGGAAGCCCCGATAAGGAGCATGACTATGGCCGTTGTAGCGGAGGAATCTAAAAGTATTTGAGGTAACTTTTTAAAAGAAATCTCTTTATAGGCAAATCCCAAAATTAAGGTGTATAAAACGGCTATGGCAGAAGCTTCGGTAGCGGTAAAAATACCTACCACAATACCACCGATGACTACTACCAGAAGCAATAGGCTGGGAAAAGCAGTAATAAAAGTCTTTGTAACTTCCTTAATGGAACTCCGTTCTCCTAATTTATATTTCTTCTTTTTGGCCCAAAATGAGGCTACTATCATTAGAAATAGCCCTGTAAGTATTCCCGGAATATACCCCGCAAGAAATAGTGCCGCGATAGATACGCCACCACTGGCAAGCGAATAGATGATTAATACATTGCTGGGTGGAATAATAAGTCCGGTTGTTGCTGAGGTGATATTTACAGCCGCCCCAAACTCTCTTGAATACCCTTCTTTTTCCATTTCGGGGCCCAAAATACTCCCCATTGCAGAAGCCGATGCCATTGCAGAACCTGCAATAGCTCCCATAAGCATCGCGGCAATGATATTAATCAAAGCCAAACCCCCTGGAAGTGCCCCTACAAGGGTTTTTGCAAAGGCAATCAATCTATGGGCGATACCTCCCTTATTCATTAATTCCCCTGACAGTATAAAAAAGGGAATGGCAAGCAAGGCAAAACTATCCAGACCGGTCCCCATGCGTTGAGACAAGGTAGTAAAAGCAGGAATAGCAGGTATACTTACCAGCATAGTCAATAAAGAAGAAATAGCAATGCTCCACGCTACCGGTGTACCAATGGCCAAAAGACATAAAAAGCTAATTACTAAAACCAGAATGGGAATAAATTCGTGCA
>CAYTDS010000422.1:0-1962 GCA_964436555.1 uncultured Flavobacteriaceae bacterium
TTGTTTGATTACCTTATCATAATATTTACTTCACATGCTTAAGTAAAAACAAGTATACCGGAAAATGATCACTATACCCGCCTATATAGTTGCCCCCTGCGTAAGTACGTAAAGGGTATCCTTTGTATTGTCCTTTAGGATCGATTAAATAACTTGGATTATAAATTCCTGCCTTCCAAAAGGAATAAGTAGTTCTTTCGGGATTAATGAAGTTGGCCGTAAAATAGATTTGATCAAAAAGATTCCATTTATCCCTGTAAGCCAGGGAACCTCCACCTTTTTTGTAAATTGCCTCCATAGGGTTATACAAATCCGTAGGCGACAGTTCTTTTTGTTTCCCTTTTGTTTTGAGAATTTTTTTAAAACTATCATCAGTAGGGTCATCGTTAAAGTCGCCCATGGAAATGATTTTTGCAGCGTTATTTATTTTTAGAATAGAATCTATAATTTTCTTATTTAGCTGTGCTGCTGCAATTCGGTTGGGTTTGCTCCGGGACTCCCCACCACTTCTAGATGGCCAGTGGTTTACGATGAAATATATCAGTTCATCATCCAGTAGACCTTCCACCACCAGCTGGTCTCTGGTATGTTTTCTTTCCTCTTCCATATTAATTAGTAGCAGACGATGTTTCCGAAAAGATATTGGTAAAAAAGCTTCCTGTTTATAGATTAAGGCCACGTCTATTCCCCGAAGATCCGGAGAATCAAAATGGATAATTTTGTAGTCTTTGTTTTGCAAGTGTGGATGATGTACTAAATCTTCGAGAACTTTTCTATTTTCCACTTCACAAAGCCCTATGATATCAGGAGAAGTCTTGGTTATGTTAGTTCCAATATCCGAAAGTACCTTGGCAATATTTTCTACTTTCTTATAATAGCGCTCCAAAGTCCACCGATCTTTGCCCAGCGGGGTTCGGTCTTCATCAAAGACTAAAGTATCCCTTTCTGTGTCAAATAAGTTTTCTACATTATAAAAGACTATTGTTCGAATGCCGAAGGTCGTTGACTCTTGGGAGACGCCTACGATTGGAATATAAAGAAGAAAGAAAAGCGACAAAAGTCTCATAGATACACTATAAATTACAATGTATTTTACTACATTAGAGTCGGCTACAAATAACAAGTATAACGTATTTTCTGTAAAATATATAAAGATTATTAATATATTGTGAGGACTAACCAAAGATTCTGAAAATGCGAAATATTCTTTTTTCGTTATTTTTTGTAGTAGTAAGTCAAAGAAGCAATGCCCAGAATCCGGTTGTTATTTCAGGAACCATTTTGGATGAAAGAACCAAGGAAGCACTTATTGATGTCACCCTGCAATTAGAAGGAACCCCATTTTCGGGTAAGACGCTGGCATCTGGTGACTTTTATTTAGCTATACCTCTGGAAGGAGATTTTATTCTAAATATTTCTGCAACAGATTTTGTGACAAAACGCATCCCTATAACGCTAGTCAATGAATCACTTACTCTTGGAATAATTTATCTGGAGGTTGATATTACCACTGATAAAGTAGATAACCTAATTGCCCTGACAGATGATGATATTGCAGATGATGAGGGTATTTCTATGGCCACCGGACTCTTACAGGCCACTCGAGATGTGTTCTTAAGCCGAGCTGCTTTTGATTTTGGACAGGCATTTTTTCGCGTTCGAGGTTACGATTCTCAATATGGGAGCGTTTTGGTTAATGGCATCACTATGAACAAATTTTTTGATGGCCGTCCACAATGGAACAATTGGGGGGGCTTAAATGATGTTACGAGAAATCAGGAGTTTACTTATGGCTTGCAAGTATCCGATTATACTTTTGGAGGTATTTTGGGAGCGACTAACATTGATACCCGACCTTCAAGATTCCGACCCGGAACGCGCTTATCTTCTTCTGCCTCCAACAGAAACTATGCAGGACGACTGATGGCCACCTACAATTCAGGAATACAGGAAAACGGTTTG
>CAYTDS010000423.1:0-1961 GCA_964436555.1 uncultured Flavobacteriaceae bacterium
GGTTTGGGGTTTGCCTTGCAAAATAGGGGTTCCGGATTTGTATTAACCGACAAGCATATCAACCAATATGCTCCTGGAAAAAGACCTTTCCATACCATTATTCCTGCTTTTGTCACCAAAGATGGGGCCCCTTTTATCAGTTTTGGGTTAATGGGTGGAGATATGCAGCCTATTGGTCATGTTCAGGTCATATTGAACCTGATTGATTTTAAGATGTCCCTTCAAGAAGCCGGTGACGCCCCAAGGGTTCGCCATATGGGTGCCGGTATGAATAGAGGGCATATTGATACTGTAGGGGATACCTACATAGAATCCGGTTTTCCTTATGAAACGCAATCAGAGCTAATGGATAAAGGCCATAACCTCCGTATGCGTAAAGGCATTTATGGCGGCTATCAGGCTATCATGCTAAAGGATGGAGTATATTATGGTGCTTCAGAATCCCGGAAAGACGGACAGGCTGCGGGATACTAAAAAACTCCCCTGTTGTGGGGAGTTTAATTAGTTTCAAAAATGGCGTTACTACCCTATTTTTCCATTGATTACAGCAACCACCGCGCCGGTTATTGCCGACATCACTACAGTAATAACCATGTCAATCGCAAAATATTGATAATCGGGAGTTGCACTCATAGCAGCACTAAAAAAATTCCAAAATAACCCAAGAAAAAGCCCTATCACAGCACCGGCTTGTGCTCCTGTGGCAGCAGTACTAATTTGTCCCCATTTAGTATAGATGTATGCTAAAAAGAGCCCGAAGGTAAGGCTACCAAGAAAAATCAAAAGCATGCTCTCCGCGGTTTCCTCAGCAGGTTGCGGAACAAAGTCTTTAAAAAGAATTCCATAAAACAGCCATCCGAGTAAAAAATTGACGATGCCACCGGCAACGCCTGAAATCAGGAAATTTTTAGTTTTCATAAGTATTGGTTTTAGTAGTTGTTTGATTATAAAGGTATTACAAATTTGTGATATTCTTATTTATTATCATAAATTTTTGATGTATCATTAACATTGGGGTAAATCATACGAATTGCGATTTATGATTTAAAAGAAATTAAAATACAAAACTCCAAAATAAACCTGAAACTTTAACTTTGAACCTACGACATTAGACTTTGGACCTTCGCCTCAAAAATCTACCAGCCGCCTCCACCGCCTCCACCGCCTCCACCACCGGATGAACCACCTCCACCACTACCTGATGAGCTTCCCGGTGGTGTTGATGCAGAAGATATGGCTGAATTAAAACTCCTTCCCATGTCTGATGAAAACTTTTGTGGAGAAAAAGCCATGGCTCCTGCACCGGCATACCAAGCCGGACTATATCCTTTGGAGGTTTCCTGAGTGGATTTGGCGAGGGCATTTTCAAACTTGGCTCCCCATTTATTTTCGACTCCCAAAGCCATAGCATAAGGAAGGAGCGCCTCAAAACGTTCCACTGTTAAATCGGGTTCATGTAGCGCATTCAATTGTTGCTGCTCGGCTACAGAGAGGTACATTTTAAATCCTTCAATATCATCCATCAACGCACGTCCTTCAACAGTTGGTGCTTTTATTAAATAGGTAAAGAGGATAACCAGACCAATAAGCAAAACAATCAAAATAAAAGGAATTGTCGGTGTTGGGGAAAGCATAAATGTTAGGATTACCAAAAAAACAGAGGCAATAAGTCCCTTAGCCAAATGACTGTAATTCAAACTAAAATACTTGGGTTGCATTTTTTTGTTTAGAATGGCGTTTGCTTTGGTTCTTGCACTTGTAAATACAGCGTGGTTCTTATTATCCAAATCTACCTTGGAGCCTTTGGAAAATATGGCTGTGGCAATGGCTGATTCCTCTGCTGTTAAAAGAGTCGTATCCGTATTTAGTCGCTCCAAACTATACTTATTTTTTAATTTGATAATTTTCAAATGCCCTTTTATAGCCATATTTACTATAGCAGCAGAAATGGCACGTTGACT
>CAYTDS010000424.1:0-1956 GCA_964436555.1 uncultured Flavobacteriaceae bacterium
ACTAAAGAAATGCAAGCCGCAATAAGTCCTGCTATGGCTTTGGAATTACTAAAAGAAGGCAACATGAGATTTGTAAATAATCTTAAAGTAAACAGAAACCTGCTACAGCAGGCAAATGAAACTTCGGACGGTCAACATCCTTTTGCCGTAATTCTAAGCTGTATAGATAGTCGCACTTCCGCAGAATTAATTTTTGATCAGGGCTTAGGAGATATCTTTAGTGTTCGTGTTGCAGGTAACATCATCAATGAAGACATTCTGGGTAGTATGGAATTTGGCTGTAAAGTGGCGGGCTCCAAAATAATTGTGGTCTTGGGTCATACGAAGTGCGGCGCGGTAAAAGGAGCCTGTGACCATGTAGAAATGGGCAATCTTACTGCATTATTGTCTAAAATTAGACCAGCAGTTGAAGACGAACTTAGTACCAAAAAAGAAAGAAACTCTAAGAACGGGGAATTTGTGGAAAAAGTAGCCGCCATAAATGTGAAACGAACAGTTAAAGCCATTATGGAGCGTAGTCCTATTTTAAAGGAAATGATTTTGGCAGGAGAGATTGGAATTATAGGTGGAATACATGATATTACTTCCGGAGTTGTAACCTTTTATCCGGATACTTCTGGGAAATTGCCTGCATAGGATGTATTTTTAAATAGGGTAATTGTATATGGCAATTTCCATGCTCCAAAAGCATGGAAATTGCCATTTGTTTTAAAAGAAATATGTATAACTTATTGAAACAATACGCTATAAAACTTGGAGTACTTAAGAACCTATTAAAAAAATCACTACTTTTTGTCATCTAAACCAACCACTTAATAACCATAACATATTCCAGCATGCATAGATTACAAGTTTTATTATCCATAACCCTTATAATTATGCTTCTTCTGGGAGCATGCAAGAACAACAAACCTAAGGAAACTGTTAACCCGGAATGGCAAGCGCTATTTAATGGAACCGATTTAAACGATTGGGTAGTCAAAATTCATCACCATGAATTGGGTGATAATTTTGCAAATACATTTCGCGTGGTCGATGGAATTATTCAGGTGAATTATGATGGATATCCCGAATTCAATACTCGTTATGGACATTTATTTTATAAAGAACCCTTTTCTTCCTTTCATCTAAAATTTGAATACCGGTTTACAGATGAGTGGCTGGAAGATGCTCCTAGTTATACCTATCGCAATAGTGGCATTATGTTTCATTCTCAGGATCCTAAGACAATTTTAAAGGAGCAGGATTGGCCCATTTCTGTGGAGTATCAAATGCTTGCCGAAGAAGAGGCAGGGGTGCCTCGTCCCACCGGAAACATGTGCTCGCCGGGTACTGAAGTATTCTTTAATGGGGAAATGGACCCCAGACATTGCATTAATTCCTCTTCCAAAACATATCCTTGGGACGAATGGGTGAAAGGCGACCTGATAGTCTATAAAGACTCGCTGGTCATCCACAAAGTGAATGGTGAAACCGTTTTAGAATACACCAAACCTCAAATTGGTGGTGACGTTGCGAGCGGTTTTGACCCTGATGTTAAAATTGATGGCAAACCATTAACCGAAGGGTATATTGGTCTGCAATCCGAAGGACAAGGGGTGGAGTTTCGGGAATTAAAAATAAAAACTCTAGAATAAAATAGTAATAAAATTTGAAAGCTGCGTAAGCCATGGTGGTTATCTCTGAATTTATTTCCAAATTTCCTGTTCTGATTCAAGGCACTGAACTTCTAAAACCGTGGGAAATAACAAATACTATAAAGGAGCTATTAGAAAAAATGATTTTTTCACTTGGTTCTGATTTTCATATTCACGATGGTATAGCCATTCACAAAACAGCAACAATTGAAACCCATGTCACCTTTAAACGCCCAGTAATTGTATTGGAAAACTGTTTTATCGGAGCCAATTCCTATTTTAGGGAGGGAGTTTTTTTAGATTCAGGAGCACGTATTGG
>CAYTDS010000425.1:0-1925 GCA_964436555.1 uncultured Flavobacteriaceae bacterium
ATCAGGACAATGGTTAGCCCTCTGAATATGTCTACGGAAAGTATTCTTTCTTTCACGATTTGGTTATAAGATTACCTTTTTCATTCTATTCCACATTTTGGCCAATAAAAAGCCCGAAATAATGCCCACAAAAGTTAATATCAACGCGTTAATTGTTTTTCCATAAATCCAATATCCTGTAGCAAACATACAACTGTAAATTAAAATACAGCCCATTATCATGGCTGAAATTCCTGCGGGTACACTCCACTTTTCTTTTGTGTTTATAAGGGTTTCTTTATCTGCCGTTGCTTCATGAACTACTTTTGCCCAGCCAGGACCTCCAGGCTGAATTCTTTTATAAAAACTGCGCAGGACTACTTTGGATTCGGGTTGGGTCATAAAGGTAGCAGCCAACCAAATAATTGTTGTTAACAATACAACAAACGGATATTCAAACCAATCCGGGAATACGCCACCTTCAGTTGCGAACAAAAATGGTCCAACTGCAGTCAATTTTAATACTATAGAAATTATTCCAGAGGCAAACATAGCAGTAATTTCACTCCAAGCATTAATACGCCACCAAAACCATCGTAAAATAAATATTAAGCCTGTACCGGCACCAAATACTAAAAGCACTTCAAATAACTGTAATGCATTTTGAAGCAATAAGGCCAAAACAGCACTAAAAACCATAAGAACAACGGTAGATAAGCGACCAATTGCAACCAATCTTTTTTCTGTGGCATTAGGATTTATTTGCTGTTTGTAGAAATCATACACAATATAAGAGGATCCCCAGTTTAATTGAGTGGAAATAGTACTCATATAAGCAGCAATTAAGGAGGCCAAAACCAATCCCAAAAGACCGCTTGGTAATTTTGTAAGCATTGCAGAATAAGCCAAATCATGTCCCAATTTATCTTCGGCCACATTGGGAAATGCTTCATGAATACTCGCAATATCGGGATACACCACTAAAGAGGCCAGTGCCACCAAAATCCATGGCCATGGGCGTAAAGCATAATGCATGATATTAAAAAAGAAAGTTGCGCCAATAGCGTGGTTCTCATTTTTGGCAGCTAGCATACGCTGCGCAATGTAACCTCCTCCTCCAGGCTCTGCGCCAGGATACCAGGAACTCCACCACTGTACTGCTAAAGGGATTATAAACAAGGTTATCAAAGCCTTTTTATTGCTAAAATCGGGCACAATATTTAGCTTAGAAGTCACATTTTCATTAGCCATCATAGCTTGCAACCCCCCCACCTCAGGAATATTAACCAAATAGAACGCTGCCCCTATGGCACCACTCATTGCAACAAAAAACAAAACAAAATCGGTATATACTACGCCTTTAAAGCCACCCAAAGCACTAAAGATAACAGTGATCAATCCGGCACTAACCACGGTGACCCAAGGCTCAAGCCCCAACATAATACCTCCTATTTTAATTGCCGCCAAGGTAACGGAAGACATAGTAATAATGTTGAATATCACCCCGAGATAAATCGCTCTAAATTTTCTTAAAAAGCTTGCGGGTTTTCCTCCATAGCGAAGTTCATAAAATTCCAAATCTGTATTTACGTTGGATTTTCTCCAAAGCTTGGCATAAACAAAAACAGTAAGCAATCCTGTAATTAAAAAAGCCCACCAAACCCAGTTTCCTGAGACCCCATTGGTGCGAACAATATCGGTAACCAAATTGGGTGTATCTGTAGAAAAGGTTGTTGCAACCATAGAGAGACCTAGAAGCCACCAAGGCATAGTACGCCCGGATAAGAAAAATTCCGAAGAACTCTGACCGGATTTCTTGGAAACATAAACCCCAATAAAAAGAACAATACTAAAAAAAACAATAATGAAACTGTAGTCTAAGGTGCTGAGCTGCATAATTTGGTTTTGGTTGCCCGATAAAGATATTATTTTTTAAGATACTTTTG